>DATKNU010000162.1:0-38960 GCA_035541195.1 bacterium | reverse complement strand
CCTGAAAAACCATAGGGCGGGACGGTGTTAGGATGTTGTAGGGATTGGGGCGGCTTCCGTGAGGAAACCATGGGGCCTAAAATGGGGGGCTATGGACGAAGGAACGTTAAAGGAACGGTTGGCTGAGGTGGCCCTGGTTTTCCTGGGGTTGGGGGCGACGGCATTCGGGGGGCCGGCGGTTCATATTGTTTTGATGGAAGAGGAAGTGGTGGTTCGGCGGCGCTGGATGCCCCGTGAAAAGTTCCTGGACCTGCTGGGGGCCGCGAACCTGATTCCTGGGCCCACCTCGACCGAATTGGCCCTCCATCTGGGCTACGCTCGGGCTGGTTGGGCGGGTCTTTGGATCGCCGGTTTTTCTTTCATCCTGCCTTCCTTCTTATTGGTGTTGGGATTGGCTTGGGCCTATGTCCGCTTCGGGTTCCGGCCCGAAGTGGCGGGCGTCCTTTATGGGCTCAAACCCCTGGTGGCGGCCCTCCTTCTCCAAGCCCTTTGGCGGCTGGGCCGGGGCGCGATCAAGAATGGGAAGCTCGCCTGGATCGCCGGCTTGGCTTGGGCGGCCGCGGCGGCCGGGGTGAGCCCTCTGGGCGTGCTTTTAGGGGCGGGGATTTTAGCGGCGATACCCAAACCCCGGGTGGATGCCCTGGCGGTCTTTTCCCCGGGACTCGGGGAAAGGGGAGCGGGCCCCATGGCCCTTTTGTTTTTCGGGGGGACGGCGGTACCTTTGTCGGCCCCGGCGATTTTCTTATTTTTCCTCAAGGTGGGCGCTTGGCTTTTCGGGAGCGGTTACCTGCTTTTCGCCTTTTTGAAGTCCGATTTGGTGGACCGCCTGCATTGGTTGTCCGACCGGCAATTGTTGGACGCCATCGCCATGGGCAGCTCACTCCCGGACCGGTTTCCACCACGGCTTCCTTCATCGGCTATCTTTTGGCCGGGGGGCCGGGCGCCTTGGCCGCTACCTTGGGCATTTTTTTACCGGCCTTCCTCTTGGTGGCCCTCAGCGGTTGGTTGGTGCCGAAGATTCGTTCCAGCCCCCGGGCGCGCGCCTTTTTGGAGGGCGTGACGGCCGGTTCCTTGGGTTTGATGGCTTGGGTCGGCTTTCAATTGGGGAAAATGGCCTTAGTGGATTGGCTGACTTTCTTCCTTTTCCTATTGGGGCTTTATTTGGTATCAAATAGGAGGGTTCATCCCGCTTGGATCATGGCGGGAGGCGCCTTGGCGGGTTATGTGTCTTTAATCATCAAGTAGGGGAAAAATGCGAAATCCAACCATCCACCGGATCCTGTTTTTGGCCTTGCTGGCCGCACCCGCGGTCCTTTTCGCCGAGCCGCCCTTCAACACCGGCGATCCCGAACCCACGGACCCGGGCCATTTTGAGATTTACCTTTCGGGATCCCTGGAATCGGGCGCCGAGGGCCTGGAGGGGGAGTTGCCCGAATTGGAAGTGGACTTCGGGGCCCTGCCGGACCTCCAGCTCCACGTGGCCGCGCCCTTCCTTTATGACAGCCCCCAGGCCGGCGGCGCGGTCTATGGTTATGGCGACACCGAACTGGGGGTGAAGCTTCGGTTCGGCAACGACAAGGCCCGGGATTTCCAATGGGGCACCTACCCGCTGGTGGAAGTGCCCACGGGGGACGCGGCCAAGGGATTGGGCGGGGGACAAACCAAGCTCTTCATCCCCCTCTGGTTCCAAAAAGAATTGGGGAGCTGGAAAAGCTACGGCGGGGGGGGCTATTGGGTGAACCCGGGCGCCGGCAACCTCGACTGGATCTACCTGGGTTGGGTTTTGCAGGATTCGGTGACGCCCTTCCTGGACTTGGGCGGGGAACTCTTTTTCCACACGGCGGACGAGGCGGGGAAATCCAACGCGCTGGGATGGAACGTGGGCGGCGGGCTCAACTTCGACGACAACCACCACTTCCTGATGACCTTGGGGCGCGACATCCAGGAAAACGAGGTGCTCTACACCCTCTACGCGGCTTACGAACTTGACCTCTAGGCCCCGGGCATGGGTTTTCCAGGCCTTGGTTGGGGTTTGGGCGGTCTTTCTTTTCTTTCATTATTTCTCCCTGTCCACTTTCACCGACTTTTCGTTCCTCGGCCAATTGGGCCGGGACGGATCGGCGGCGCGCTTGTCCCAAGCCTGGGGCAACGCGGCGGCGGTCTTGCCCGCCTGGCTTTGGGACGGGGGGATGATCCTGGGCTTCTGGGCTTGGGGCGGGCGCTTGAGGGCCTGGTTGGGCCTTCCCGAAATGAATCGGGGGCTCACCCTGGCCGTCCAAGGCGCTTTGGGCGTGATTTTTTTCAACGGGCTTTGGTTGGGATTGGGCCTGAACGGGCTGTGGTTTGAGGGGATTTTCCTGGCGCTTTCCCTTGGGTTGATGGCCTTGGCGCTTTGGGACCTGGCGGGGTCGCTTCGCCGCCGGATCCGGGCCCGGCGGCCCTTAAGCCCTTGGCCGCCCCTTTGGGTCCTGGCGCCGGTGGCGCTTGGATTTTTTATTTTCCTCCTGGCCCTGGCCCATAGTTTGACGCCTGAGATTTATTTCGACGGCCTGGTCTACCACTTGTCCGTGCCCCAATATTGGATCGATCGCCACGGCATCCTGAGTTTTTCCACGAACTTCCATTCCAATTACCCCTTCGGGTCCGAGCTTTATCTGCTGAACGGTTTTTGGGTTGGGTCCGGCGAGGGGGCCAAGGGCCTGAACGTGGCGGCGCTCCTGGCCGCCGTCCTGGCTTTGGCGGGGTGGGTGGCCGAAGAATCGGGGGCGGCCTTGGGCCTTTTGACGGGGGCGGGCTTTTTGTTCCTGCCTTGGGTTTCCACCACCGTTTGGACCACCCAGAATGAGGTGATCCTCTGCCTGTTCCTTTTGCTTTTTTTCCACGCGTCGCGCCGCTGGGCCCGGGAGCCCAAGGCCCCGGCCCGCCGGCCCTGGGCCTTGGCCATGGGGCTGTGGGGCGGCGCGGCCCTGGGCGTGAAATACACGGCGGCTCCCGCTTTCGCCGCCCTTCTGGCGGCCCTTTGGGTGGAAAACCGCCGGGTCTTCGCGCGGGACCGTTGGAAGGAATGGCTCGTCATCCAGGCGATTTGGCTCGCGTCCTTGGGCCCCTGGCTCTTGAAGACTTTTTGCTACACCGGTAATCCGGTTTACCCCTATTTCGCCCGGCTCTTCGGCGGGTTGAGCCTTTCCCCCCAACGCTTTCAAGAGCTGATGGGCAACCATGAATCGCTCTTCGGCAGCGGCATGGCCCTTTGGCGTTGGCCGCTGGAGGCCTTCCATCATATGGATAAGACCATCGGCCCTTTGTTTTTGGCCTTCATCCCCTTTTGGGTCCTGGGAAGGGGTTTGTGGAAAAAGGAACGTTACTTGCTGACGCTGGGTCTTTTGTACTTGGACTTCGGGTTCCTGGTTTCCTTCCAGCCGCGCCTGCTGATCCCCGAGATGGCGGTGTTTTTGGCGGGAACCGGTTGTTTCCTGGGGAGGATGGGAAATCCGGCCGCGACGCGGGCTTGGGCCCTGGTCCTGCTGGCTTTTGGCCTGACGACTTTTTTGTCCCTGGGGCGGCTGAGCGTGGATTTTTTCCAGGCGCCGAAAATATGGTTCGGCGTCCAAAGCCGCGAGGCGTTTTTGTCCCAGTCCCCCCAGACGGCTTCCTATTATCCCTTGGCGCGGGCCTGCGGCCGGTTGGCGCCGCGCGAGCGGGTCTTGGTGGTGGGCGACGCGCGGGGTCTTTATTATCCCCGGCCTTTTTTGACCAACAGCGTCTTTGACGAACCCCAATTGGTGAAAATCCTGCGGGAGTCGCCGGGCGTGGAAGGGCTGGGGGAATCCCTGAGGCGCCTGGGGGTGGACGACCTGGTTTTTTCCCGGGTGGAAGAAGGAAGGCTTTCGGCGCTTTATCCCGCGGATTACGCCTTGACCCCGGGCCAAGCGAAGGTCCTCGGCGATTTTATCCGTCTTCGAACCAGCCCCCTCTACCAAGGCCCCCTGGGGGGCCTTTACCGCCTCAAGCGCGCCGGGTGAGGGCTGTTTTTGCCGTCCTGGCTTTTGGGCGCTTCGTTTATCATAAGAGGGCTTTGAACCTGAGGGGGGAGCGGGCATGGCCAAACCATTGACGGCGATCATCCTGGCGGCGGGGGAGGGGACCCGCATGAAATCCAAGATCCCCAAGGTGTTGCATGGGCTGGCCGGGAAACCCATGTTGGATTACGCCCTCCAAGCCGCCCAAACGTCCGGCGCCTCCCGCGTGATTTTGGTGGTGGGGGCTGGGGCCGAGAAGGTCGCCGCCCACGCCAAGGGACGGGCGGCCGCCGTGGTCCAAAAGAAACGCCTGGGCACGGGCCACGCCGTGGCGCAGGCCATGCCGTTGGTCAAAAATTTTTCCGGGGACCTGCTGGTCCTTTACGGCGACTCGCCGCTGCTAAGGCCTGAAACCCTCGCGGCCTTCCTGGCCTTCCACCGCACCCACGGCGGCGCCGCCACGGTCTTGACGGCCCGGGTGAAGGATCCTTTCGGCTACGGCCGCGTCGTCCGGGACGGCGCGGGGCGCCTTCAAAGAATCGTCGAGGAAAAAGACGCCGACGAGCCAACCCGCGCGATCCAAGAGGTGAACGGGGGCGCCTACCTGTTCAAGGCCGCCCCCCTCCGGGAAGCCCTGGGGGCCCTGAAGCCCCAAAACGCCAAGGGCGAATATTACCTGCCGGACGCCGTGGCGCATTTGCTGGCGTCCGGCGCCGGGGCCGAGGGATTTTTAATCCCGGACCCGGAGGAAATTTTGGGCGTCAATGACCGGGGCCAATTGGCCTTGGCCGAGCGGGTCCTGAACCGCCGCCGGATCGAGGCCCACCAAGCCGCGGGCGTCACCTTCACCTTGCCCGGGGCCGTGGAGGTCGCCGAGGGGGTTCGGATCGGCGCCGACACGGTGGTCGAGGGCGGCGTGCATTTGGAAGGGCGCACGGTCATCGGCGTGGGATGCCGCCTTGAGACGGGAAGCCGGCTCAAGGACGCCCGGTTGGGCCGGGGAGTGACGGTCAAAAGTTCCTGGATTTCGGACAGCGTCATCGGCGAGGGCTCGGACGTGGGGCCGGGCGCCCACGTGCGGGGCGGTTCGGTGATCGGCCCCGGGGTCCACATCGGCACCCACGCGGAGCTGAAAAACGCCAGGCTGGCTTCCGGCGCCAAAGTGGGGCATTTTTCCTACGTGGGCGACGCCACGCTGGGCCAGGACGTCAATGTGGGCGCGGGTTGCGTCTTCGCCAATTTCGACGGGAAAAAGAAACACCGCACCGCCGTGGGGAAGGGCGCCTTTTTGGGGAGCAACAGCACCTTGGTGGCGCCGGTGAGCGTCGGCGCGGGCGCCGTGGTGGCCGCGGGCGCCGTGGTCACGAGGAATGTGGGGGCGAAAACCACCGTGGCGGGCGTCCCGGCGAGAGTACTCCGGAAAACCAGAACGAATTAGCCGAGTTCCGCCACGGGCCCCCGCGGGGCCACAAAGTTTAGGATAAACTTAGTAAAAATCAGAATGAGAATTATTGCCGTACTTCGTGAACTTTGTGGTGAAATGGGTTTGATAAATTCTGCATCAATCGGCCGACTTTATATATAATTTGCATCCCGGTCCTTTCGGGAAAAAGTCCAACTCGAGTGAAGGAATGGGCATGAGCCCCAAGAAGGCAAAACTGGAAGGCATGAAGGTCTTCAGCGGGACCGCCAACTTGTCCTTGGCCAAGAACATCGCCAAGTCGCTGGGCGTGCCCCTGGGGGACCTGACGGTCACCCGTTTTTCCGAGGGCGAGATCCGCGTCAAGATCAACGAGGACGTGCGGGGCCGGGACATCTTCCTCATCCAACCCACCTGCCCGCCGGTCAACGACAATGTCATTGAGCTGCTCATCATGCTGGACGCCTTCAAACGCGCCTCGGCGCGCCGCATCACCACCGTGCTTCCTTATTACGGTTACGCCCGGCAGGACCGCAAGGACCAACCCCGGGTCCCCATCACGGCCAAGCTGATGGCCAACATCATCACCGTGGCCGGCACCAACCGGCTGCTCACCATGGACCTGCATGCCCAACAGATCCAGGGTTTCTTCGACATCCCGGTGGACCACCTTTACGCCTACCCGGTCTTGTCGGGTTATTTCCGTAAAAAGAACCTGAAGGACCTGACCGTGGTGTCCCCCGACGTGGGCGGCATCAAGATGGCCCGGGCCTATGCCAAGGGCCTGGGGGCCGATCTAGCCATTGTGGACAAGCGCCGCACCGGCCCCAACGAGGTGGAGGCCATGAACCTCATCGGGGAAGTCAAGAACCGCACCGTGCTCATCCCGGACGACATCATCGCCACCGGCAGTTCCCTGGTGGAGGCGGTCAATGCCCTGGTCAAGTTCGGGGCCGGGGACATCTATGCCTGCTGCACCCACGCCATTTTGTCGGGAAATGCCGTGCAAAAACTGCAAAAAACGGCCTTGAAAGAAATCGTGGTTACGGATACCATTCCCCTTCCCCCTGAGAAGCGGGTCGACAAGATCAAGGTTCTCACGGTGGCGCCCCTGTTGGGCGAGGCGATCCTGCGGATCCATAATGAACGGTCGATCAGCACCTTGTTCGACGATCCCTGACGCGTTAAAACCCTTTTAAGAATTTCGAGGAGCCCGTTGAAATGAAACAAGTATCGATTGCCGCCAAAATCCGCACCGCCCGGGGCAGCGCCCAAACCCGCCGCCTGCGCGCCGAAGGCCTGGTGCCCGCCGAATTGTACGGCCACAAGGAAACCAACCAGTCCATCGCGGTGAACGGGAAGGACTTGAACAAGATCCTGGCCGCTTCCCGCGGCGAGAACGTCTTCTTCGTGCTGAACGTGGACGGCGCCAAAGGCGAAGCCCCCCTGGCCATCATCAAGGAACTGCAGTACGACAAGATCAAGAGCTCGATCATCCACGCGGACTTCCATAAAGTGAACATGAACGAGAAGATCCGCATCAAGGTGCCCGTCAAGATCGTCAACGGCGACATCGCGGACGGCGTGAAAGAGGGGGGCACGCTGCAGATCTTCATGCGCACCCTGGAAGTCTATTGCCTGCCCAACCAAACCCCCGAGTCCATCCAGGTGGACGTGCTTTCCCTGAAGGTCGGGGAAGTCATCCACATCTCGGACTTGAAGCTGCCCGAGGGCGTGAAGGCCACCCAAGACGGCGTGAGCGTCATCGTTTCCGTGGCCGCCCAGGCCGCGGAAGAAGTCAAGGCCGAGGCCGCTCCGGGCGCCGCCGTCGCGGGCGCGCCTGCCGCCGCGGGCGCCGCCGAGCCGGAAGTCATCACCGCCAAGAAGAAGGAAGAAGGCGCCGCCGACGCCAAGGCTCCGGCCGCCGGCGACAAGAAGGCCGCCGAGAAGAAGTAACCTCCGGCTTCCTTTCTTCCCGGGTTTCCCCAAGCCACTCCGCCTTCGAGCGGGGTGGCTTTTTTGTTTTAAGCGGCCCCATTTCACCGCGCCGACGGGGAGACGCGGGGGAAGGCGGGATTTTTAAAGGGGATTAATTCATAATGCCCGGAAGATTTTCCGGCGTCTTTGAGTCTGCACGGTGAAAATGCTTTTGGAGGGGAAGGTTCCATGGCGTCTGAAACCTGGTTGGTGGTGGGCTTGGGCAATCCGGGCCCCCGCTACTCCCACACCCGGCACAACGCCGGTTTTGAGGCCGTCGAGCGGCTGGTGCTCAAGCGTTCCGTCGCCCTCAAAGACGCGCCGCGGGACGAGGCCATTTGGGGCGCTTATGATTTGGAAGGGCGCGAGGTGGTCCTTTTTTTCCCCCAGACCTTCATGAACGAGTCCGGCCGGGCCGTGGCGCCCTTCGCCCGTTACCGGCAAATCCCCTTGGAGCGGATCCTGGCGCTGTCGGACGACATGGACTTGCCCGTGGGGCGCCTGCGCTGCCGCCCTTCGGGGTCCTCGGGGGGCCAGCATGGGATGGATTCCCTCATCGCCCACCTGGGTTCACCGGGGTTTCCCCGGATCCGGCTGGGGATCGGGAAACCCGCCCCCGGGACGGAGGGGGCGGGCCACGTCTTGTCCCCCTTCGCGCCCGAGGAGAAACCCCTCATCGCCAAAGCCCTGGAGAGGGCGGCGGCGGGGGCGGAAACCTACATCCTCAAGGGCGCGGAAGCCGCCATGCGGGAAATCAACGGCGATAGGCCCGAGAACTGAGGACCAAAACCAACGGCTCGCGCAAAGACGCATAGGCCTAAGGGCGGCCCCGTTACCCGGAAATCAATGTTGGGGCAGCCGCAAAGAAAACCAACGAATTAATTCCGGTTTTAAAACAAATAATTTTTGCAGTTCTGGGCCTCTTAGCGTCTTTGCGGGAGCTGTTTTTGTTGGTTAGGGTTGCTACCTCAACTTAAACACGTAACACAAAGGCACGCCCTCGCGTTCCACCACATGGACGATCTTCGAGGGGTCTTCCAGCTTGTCCTTGCCGTCCCGGGTGGTCGTCAAGTAATAGTCGGCTTGCGCCCGGTCGTCGGTCCAGTGAAAGTTGTTGGGGCAATAGGGCGCCAACTGGTAGGAATTGCCGCTGGCGGTCAGGGTCACCGGTTGGTTGGCGTTGCCGGGCGTGAGGCCCGCCACCCATTCCACCGCTTCCTTATAGCTGGCCCCCCAATAGTCGGTCTCGAAGTTCTTTTGCGCGCCTTTCAGGCCGCCCGCCAACTCGTTGAAATAAACATACTCGTAAGGGTGGAGCCTGGCCATGTCCAGGGCCGTAAGCCCCGCCCCCAGGCCCGTGAGGGCCACCAAGGCCCACCCAAGCCCGGTGGGCCGCCGGCGCGAGGCGAGGAACTCGCCGAAGGCCAAGGCCGCCAGGATCCCGATCAGGGGCAAGAGGAAGAGGAAATGCCGCAGGCCGTCGTAAACCACCGGCTTCAAGAGCAGGTAAAGGCCCAGGTTCACGCCCAGGGCGAGGGTTAACAACGACCCGAGGGGACGGGCCCGCCCATTTTTCAGCGCCCCGAAGGAGGCCGCGGCCCAACCCAATAAGAAGAGCGGCGTGGTGACGAGCAAAAAGACCGGCAGATAGGTCCGGGGAAGGTCGGGCGCGGGGATTTCCCGGCCCATGAACAGCACCGGATTGGACCAGGGATAGTTTTGGGCGGCGGTTAAAAGCTCCAGGAGCCGGTGGAAATAGTCGGCGCCCAGATAGGGCCAAGTGGCCACCAGGATGAAGTTCGCGCCCAGGAAAACCAAAAGCAGTGTCGGAAGCGTTTCGCCCCAGAAGGCGGGGCGGGGGGGATTGGTTTTCTTGCCCGGGGCGGCCCGGCGCCCTTGAAGCCACTCATGGAGGGGCCAGACGAGGAATAGGGTGAAGCCCACCAGCCTCTGGGAGATCGTGAGGCCGAAGAAAAGGCCCAGCACCAAAATTTTCACGGGGCCGGGGAAGGGCTTGCGGCCGGCCAGGAAGACGGCGGCCAGCGAGAGCAAATAAAGGGTGGCGAAGGGGCCGTCCTTGGGATTGGCGGGAAGGTCCCCGGTCAGCCGGGGCGTCAGGAAAAGAAAAAGCGGCGCCAGGAGCGCGGCCCAGGGTTTTTGAAGCTCGGCCAGCGCCAACTCGTAAGCCGCGGCGAACAGCAGGAAGCCGAAGCCCAGGTTCAACCAATGGTAATAATCGATTCCCGCCGAGGGGTTGAGCAGGGACAGGACCCAGGCGTACCAATGGTCATAAAGCACCATGCCGTCGTCGGGGGCGGCCTTGTGGAGCAAGCCCATCCATTCCCCGTCCCAGAGGTAGCGGCCCAACACCATCCCCCGGGTATAGACGCCCGACTCATCCCAGGTCTCGCCGAAGTCCTTGTAGGTGAGGGCGGTGAAAAGGAAATAAAAGAACGAGAAAAAGACGAAGGGATAGCGTTTTTCAAGGAAGGAAGGGGCGGGGGTTTTGGCCATGGGCTTATTTAACAGGAGGCGGCCCCCGGCTTCAATGACGATTTGCGGGGGCCGCATTGGCCGCGAAAGAAAAAGCCGGGCCCCCCGGCCCGGCTTGGCAGAGGCGGAGGGTTATTTCTTGCGGGCTTTGCGGTTCAGGGTGACGTTCCCCTCGGCGTCGATCTCAAAATCCTCGCCTTTGGCGCGCTCCAAGCCCGCCATCAAGCTGTAGGCGCAGGGCACCACGAAGAGGGTGAGGATCGTGGAAAAGAACATGCCGCCGATGATGGCGATCGACATGCCCTGGCGCAGCTCGGCGCCCGGCCCCAAGGCCACGGCCGCCGGAATGGCGCCCGCGATGGTGGCCGCGGAGGTCATCAGGATGGGCCTGAGGCGCACCGGGCAGGCCGCCAAGAGGGACTCCCGGATGTTCAGGCCTTCCTGGCGCCTTTGGTTGGTGAAGTCCACCAACATGATGGAGTTCTTTTTGACGAGCCCCAAGAGCAGGATCATGCCGATCATGCTGTAGGTGCTCAAGGATTGGCCGGTCAGCCACAGGGAAAAGAGCGCCCCGGTGACGCTGAAGGGCAAGGCCAGGAGGATGACGATGGGCTGCACGAAGCTGTTGAACTGGCTGCCCAGCACCATGTAGGCCACGATGATCCCCATCAGCATGACGAAACCCAGCTGCCTCAGCGAGTCCTTGTTGGCCTGGGCGGTCCCGGTCAATTGGGCGCTGTAGCCCGGGGGCAGGATGCCCTTGCAGATGCTGAGGGCTTCCTGTACGGCCTCGGCCTGGGAGGTTCCGGGGCCCACGCCGGCGGTGAACTGCACGGCCCGCTGGCGATTGTCGCGGGTGATCTGCTGGAAGGCGTTGGTGACGGCCCGGCTGGAAACGGCCTTGACCGGCACCAATTCGCCGCGGTTGTTGCGCACGTAGATGTTGTCCAAGGCCGCCGGGCTCGCCCTTTGGTCCGCGGGGATGCGCACCAGGATCTGGTTCTCATGGCCGTTCTCGTGGAAATAGGTGCCCTGGAAGAGGTAGCCCCCCACGGCGGCGGAGATGACGTTGCCCAGGTCGTCCATGTTGACGCCCATGGCGGCGGCCTTGGCCCGGTCGGGCAGGATGCGGATTTCCTGCTGGCCGTCCAGGAAGTTGTCGTTCACGTTGGAAAGTTTGCTGTCCGCGCGCATCTTGGCGTAGATCTGCTTGACGTAGCCGCCCAAGGCGTCCCAATCCGGGCCCGTCACGAAAAACTCCACCGCGTAGCCCTGGCCGGTGGACTGGCCCCTTTGGGAGAGGTCCAGGCAGAAGACCTTCAGGTCCGGCGACACGCCCTTGAGGGCCTGGGTGCAGACCCGCATGAATTCGGCTTGGGTGAGGTGCTGGGGCGTGAAGCGGCGCAGGAAGTCGTTGAGGAAGCCCAGGGGCCCGGGCGTGGGGGCCTTTTCCTTGAGGGGCGCCGGGGGACGGTTGCCTTGTTCCTTCATGGTCAGGAAGATGACCGCTTGGTTGGGCGTGGAGCCGCCGAAGCCGCCCACCGCGGCGTAAAGGTGCTTCACCTCGCCGCGCTGCTTGAGGATGGCCTCGCATTGGCGGGTGATGTCGTCGGTCTTGGTGATGGGATAGGAGACCGGCAGCTTCAGGTTGATGATGAAGGAACTCTGGTCAAAGGAAGGGCTGGGGTCCACCTTGACGAAACGCGCGATGCCCAGCGACCCGGCGAAGATGAAGAGCGCCCCGATGAGGACCGTCCCCCGGTGGTTCAAGGCCCCCGTGAGGGTCCTCGAGTAGAAACGGCGCAGTTTGTCGAATTTCCCGTTCACGTAATGGTTGAAGCGGTTGTGCTCGTCGGCGGCCTGGACGAACTCGGCGCAGCGCATGGGGGTGAGGGTGATGGCCTCCAGCAGGGAGATGAGCACGGCCCCCGAGATGGTGATGCCGAACTGGAAGAAGAACTTGCCGATGAGGCCCGTCATGAAGGCGATGGGCAGGAAGATGGCCACGATGGCCAGGGAGGTCGCCACGGCGGCGAAAGTGACTTCCCGGGCCCCCTTGAGGGCCGCCTCGACCCGGTGCTCGCCCTTTTCCTGGTGGCGCACGATGTTTTCCAAGACCATGATGGCGTCGTCCACCACCACGCCGATGGAAAGCGACAGGGCCAAAAGCGTGTAGGTGTTCAGGGTGAAGCCGCAGAAGTAAATGAGCATCAAGGTGCCCAAGAGCGAGGTGGGGATGGCCAGGAAGACGTTGAGGGTCGAGGTCCAGCTGCCCAGGAAAAGGAAGCACACCAAGGACGTGAGCGCCACGGCCAGGCCGATGGTCAGTTCCAGCTCATGCACGTTGTCCCGGATGGCCTGGGTGGTGTCGAAATTCACCGTGATGTGGTAACCCGGCGGCAATTGTTTCACCAACTCCTGCATGCGGGCCTTGGCGGCGTCGCCCACGGCGACCGCGTTGTAGCCGTCCTGCATGACGATGCCCAGGCCCACCGAGGGAGTGCCGTCGAAGCGCGAGAGGCGGGTGGTGGGGCTCACCACGCCGTCCTCCACTTGGGCCACGTCCTTGAGCTTCACCGGGTTGTAGTTGGGGGCCCCGCCGCGGGACAAAATGGGCAGGTCGCCGAACTCGGGCACGCTGTAGGCCTCGCCCATGGTGCGGATGTCATATTGGACGTCGGGCGTTTCCATGGAGCCGCCGGGCACCTCGGAGTGCTGGTTTTGGATGGTGGAGATGACGTCGTTGACCGTCAATTGGCGGGCGTTGAGCTTTCGGTTGTCCACCCAGAGGTTGATTTCCCGGTCCCGGAAGCCGCCCAGGAAGACGTTGGCCACGCCCTCCAGGCTGGTGAAGCGGTCCTTAATGTGGTCGCGGGTGTAAAGCATCATGTCCCGCAGGCTGATGGGGGGATCGGCGGTGACGGCCAGCCAGAGGATGGGTTGGCTGTTGGGGTTTTGCTTGCGGATGACCGGGGGGAAGATGTTGGTGGGGAGCTGTTTTTCCGCCTGGAAGACCAGGGTTTGCACGTCCTGCACGGCGGCGTCCACGTTGCGGCTGGGGTCCAGGAACACCGAGATGCTGGCCTGGCCCTGGGTGCAGGTGGTTTGCACGTCCTGCACGCCCTCCACGCCCATGACGGCCGATTCCACCGGGTCCGCCACGTCGGACTCCACGATCTCGGGCGAGGCGTTGGGCAGCGTGATGGACACGTTGACCACGGGCAGGTTCACGTCCGGCAATTGGGAAATGCCCATGCGGGTGAAGCAGATGGCCCCGAAGAGGATCATGGCGGCCATGAACATCCAGGCCATGACGGGATTTCGGATGGAGATGTCGGAAAGGGTCATGATGCGTTCCTTGAATAAAAATTAACCAAAATTATTTTCACCTCGAAGCCCCTTCGGCCCCTTGGCGGCGCAAGATCCAGCTTTAGCGTTGATCCCGGGAGGCCGGCAATTTCGGGAGGTCCCCCAAAGCCACGCCCAGCCAAACCTGGTCATAGAGGGCCTGGTAGCGGGCCCGGACATAATTGGCCTTGGCGGTTTCCAAATTGTTCTGGGTCTGCAGCAAGGTGAGGGGCGTCTGCAGGTTCAGGTTGTAATCGTGCCAGATGGCGTCATAGGCGGATTGGGAGGCGTCCAGGGCCGCCTGGTAGGCGGCGGCTTGTTGGAGGGCGTCATGCAGGCCCTTGTAGACCTGGCGGATCTCCTCCAAGGCTTGGCGGCGGGTTTGGGACCAGATCAGCTTGGCCTGGTTGCGCTTGGAATCGGCCTCCCGTTCCTGGGCCACGATTTGGCCCCCCTCAAAGACCGGCAGGGACGCTTGAAGTCCCACGGTCCATTCCCGGGGATTGTTCCCCCCGTCGGCGGCCAGGGTGTAATTGCCCGTGGCGACCAGGGTGGGCAAGTGCTTGCCATGGGCCTGCAAAACCGCCGCTTCGGCCACGTCCCAAGCGGCTTTGGCCGCGGCGACGTCGGGTCGACCGTCGATCTTGGCCACCGCGTCGTCCAGGCTGTAGGCGGGGGCGGCGAAGTTCTCGTCGGTGGCGTCCAGCTGGGCGTCGGGCTGGATCCCCGCCAGGAAGGCCAGGGTCTCCCGCGCCTGGGTGAGCTGGCTCTTGTCGGCTTGGAGCGCGGCGTCCAGCTGCGCCAATTGGGCCGTGGTGTTGAGCATGTCGCTTTTCTGGGCCCGGCCGATCACCACCCATTTTTTCTGCACGTCCAGGATCTTGGCCGTCAAGTCCCGGGACTGCTGGTCGGTGGCCAGGGCGTCCTGCGACTGCAGCACCGCGTAAAAGGATTGGGCCACGCTTAAGAGCAACCGGCTGGAGGCGTCGCGGATCGCCAGGCGCTGGGCTTCGATGTTGGCCGAGGCGCCCTGGAGGGCCGCCACTTGGTCCAGGCCCGACAAAAGGGTCTCACTGCCGCTCAAGGCGAGGGAACCGCCGGCGTTCGAGCCGACCGTGCCGGCGCCGGATTGGGCGTAGGCGCCCGAGACCCAGTTTTTCTGGCCCACCAACCCCACTTGGGGAAGCCAGGCGCCCAGGGCTTGTTGCTGCTGGGCCTCGGCTTGTTCCAGGTTCTCGGCGGTGACCGCCAGGGATTCGGTGCGGGCCACGGCCAGGGCATAGACATCCCAAAGGTTGAGGAGGGTCTTTTGGCCCGCGGCCTGGGCCTGGGCCGTGGAAACGCCGCTGGCCGCCGGGAGGGGGTCCTTGACTTGGTCCTGGCCGGCGCCCGCCTCCAAGTGGTAATGGGCGCAGCCCGATAAAATCCCCAGCCCGAGGGCCAGGATCAGGATTTTCAGGAGGGGAAGGTTTTTCAAGGCGAAGTCCCTTTCGGTTGGGTTCAGATTTTTTCCAGGCCTTGGGCGAAGACCCGGGAGAGCGAGCGGATATATTCCTCGTCCCCGCCCTCGAACTGCATGCAGCCGCCCAAAATTTTCTCGTCCATGGTGTAGTTCATGATGGCCCCCACGAATTGGAAGGCCACCAGCTTCATGGCGTTGGGCGTGAGGCGCCCGCCCAGGAAGGGGCCCAGCACCTGCTTGATGTTCTGGTCCACCCGATCCTGGATGTTGCCCATGTAGATCTTCTTCAAGTAGTTGTTCTTCAAACTTTCCGAGAGCAGGATCTTGGTGAACTCCACGTTCTCCTCGCGCTTCATCTGCTCCAAGAAGCCCTTGGCGGTCAAGTAGAGGCATTCTTCCAGGCTTTGGGCGCCGCGCAGGGCCTGGATGAGCCGCTCGTCCTGTTCCCAACGCAGCTCGAAGATCCCGTGCAGGATCGCTTCCTTGCTGGGGAAGTAGTGGTAGAGCGTGGCCTTGGTGAGGCGGCAGGCCCGGGCGATCAGCGACATGCTGGTTTCCTTCACGCCCTTTTGCGAAAAAAGGCGCCGGGCTTCCTGAAGGATGCGCAGCATTTGCTGCTGGTGTTTTTGCGGGTCCAAGACTTTCATAAGGGCATAAACCTACCATGCGGTTGAATCAAATTGCCAGACTGCCCCCGGAGGGGAAAAACCTCAAGTTTACTTCGCCGAAACGGGGGCCGGGCAGGCGCCCCCGGGCGCGGGCGGTATGGGGTGGAAAAGAAACCAGAAGGAACCCAGGAATCCGCGGGGCCTTTGGGGATGGTCGCGGTGCTCCCGCATGTCGTCCAATTTCTTGATCTGCTCGGGCGTGAGCAGGGGGCGGATCTTGGCGTCGATCTTGTCCCGGATGGCGTCAAACTCCCGGCGGTCCGCGGAACGCAGCTTGTTGACCTCCAGGTCCTCGCTCTTGAGGATGGCCTCCACTTTGGTCTTTTGGTCGGCGGTGAGGTTCAACACGCAGGCAAGCCGGTCCAGCACATGGTGGTGGTCGCCGCTGTTCATCCAAAGGCGGTTCATGCAGTGGTTGATGTAAAGCACGGTGAGGGCGGAGCCCAAGAGGAAGGCCACCACCGCGGTCAGGAAGGTCTTGATCCAAGCGCCCATGTCACTGGCCTCCGTCGTAGCTGATGAAGGAGACTGTGTAGTCTCCCGAAACCGAATCAAAGGCCGCGGGCGCCACCACCGAGGCCGAGGAGGCGCTGGAAGCCACCCGGGTCGCGGGGGCGCTGCGGGCCGCGCGGGTTCCATAGCCGCCGATCAGCGAGTTGTCCGAGGCCAGGCCCGGCAGGTTGGGGATGACGGCGCCCCAGACCCAGGCGGCGGCCACCAGCGAACCCGTCAGGGGCAGGGACCATTGAAGGAGGGGCTTCCAGTTGAAGAGGCCCAGGGGTTTTTCGTCCAAACGGGCCATGACCTTTTGGGTGAAGAGGTCCTCGTTCCATTCGGAGAAGCGGGGCTTGGCGAAAAGGAAGCCCGCGGCGGCCTTCCAGTGGCGCAGGGTCTGCCGGCAGGAGGGGCAATCCTCCAAATGGCTTTCCACTTCCCAGCGCTCGGGCTGGGTCAGCCTTTGGTCGTGATAAGCCGAGAGCTTTTCGGCGATCTTGGAATGGTTCATAAACCTTTCAACCTTTCTTCTAGGGTTTGGACGCCGGGTAGCGCCTGGAAGTGTCTGACCCGCTCCTGCATGGCCTTGCGGGCCCGCGACAACCGGCTTTTAACCGCGTCCACCGAGCAATGCAGGACCTTGCCCAGTTCCTCGTAAGAGAGCCCCTCGGCTTCCCGCAGGGTCAAAAGGGTGCGGTAGTCGTCCGGCAGGGTGGAAAGGATCTTTTGGGCCAGGTCCCGGTTTTCCAGCGAGCTTTCGGCGTCCGCCTCGGTGGAGGCCAAGCGCTGCAGGAACCCGCTTTCCTGTTCCATGAGCGCGTCCCAAGATACCGTCGGGCGGCGCTTGCGTTTGCGCAAAAGATCCAGGCAATGGTTGGTGGTGATGCGGTAGAGCCAGGTGGAAAAAGCCGAGTCCCCCCGGAATTTGGACAGGGACCGAAAGGCCTTCACGAAGGCTTCCTGGGCCGCGTCGTCGGCCTGGGTGGGGTCGCCCAGCATGGATTGGCAATAGCCCCGAACCTTGCGCTGGTAGCGCTGGACCAAGACCGCGTAAACTTCCTGGTCGCCGGCGAGGATTTGTTCCACCAATAGTCGGTCTTCGATCACGGGGTCCATTCCCTTAATGTAGCCTGGCTTAAAGACGTTGAAAACCCCCCGGGAGTGTCGCTCGGGCCCCTTTCCCCATATAATAGGCCCACCATGCATGGAACCCCCTTCAAAAAGACCCTTTTAACGGCCTTTCCATTGACCTCGCTGGAAAAAAAGGTCCTGGGATTCCTGGGGGTGCTTTTGGTCCTCGGCGCGGCCACCTTGGGCTTGGGGCAATGGCGGGGCCAAAGCTTAAGCGACTGGGCTTTTAGGCCGGCCCAAAGCCGGGTGGCCTTGCCGGTCCCGCCTTCCGGGGGGGCCCGGTCCAGGCCGCTTCCCGACGCTTCCCATCCCCTCGACGTGAATCGGGCGCCGGCGGATTCCTTGCGTTGGGTGCCGGGCGTGGGGCCCAAGACGGCCGATCAGATCGTCCAATACCGCAAGGCCCATGGGCCTTTCCAATCCGTCAGCGGCCTTCAAGAAGTCCCCGGAGTGGGACCCCAAAAATACGCCCGGATGGCCCCCTATTTGGCGGTCGCCCCGGAAAAAGGCAAACCATGAACTCTTCCCGAAAGCCGGGCGCGCGCCAAGCCTGGGCCTGGACCCTGGCGGCGGTTTGGCTTTTGGCCGGCCGGGCGGCCGCGGAAATCCAGATCCTCACCCAGGTGCCTTCCACTTACATGTTCCCCGCCGAGGGCTTCATGCCTTTCAACGTGCACCGCGGCACCCAAACCCTCTTGTCCCTGATGCTGCCCGGAACCCTCTTTGACGACCCCCAGGGCATGGCCTGCGCCCTGCTCAACAAGACCCGGGACGCCCAGACGCCCTTGAACGACGTGATCGTGACCGTGCTGGGGGTCAATTCGGGGGCGGGCCAGATTTTTTACAACGTGGGTTTGAAGGACCTCAAAAAATACGGGACCCCGGGAAGCGGCGAAGGCCAGTTCCAAAATCCCACGGGCGTGGCCATCCATCCCAACGGCGCCGTGGCGGTCGCGGACACGGGCAACAACCGGATCGTGTTGCTCCGGGACGACGGCCTCAAACTGCGTTGGGACAAGGTGGCCGCCGGGTCTTTCCGCGCGCCCCAAGGCGTGGCCTATGACACGCCGGGGAACCTCTACATCGCCGACACCGGGAACAACCAGATCAAGGTGCGCAACCCCTCGGGCGTCATCCGGGTATTGCCCATCCCGGGCCTGGACCACCCCACCGCGCTCTGCGTGATCGACGCCAAGGCCGAGTGGTCCTTCTATAAGACCGACCCCTACGGGAACCGCTTGGCCGTCATCGACCGCCAGGGCGCCCGGCTCCAAACTTTCACTCTGGCGGGAAGCCCCCTGGCCCAATTCACCTCGGACCAACTCCCGGACGGGCCCATGCAATTGGGGGGCTGCGCCTTCGATTATTACGGCAACCTGGTGGCCACGGACACCGCGGCGGGGTGCCTGCGCAAGTTCGGCCGCAACCTCGAGTACCTGGTGACCTTTGGAAGCCCGGGCCAGGGGGATTACCAATTCGACCAGCCCCGCGGCATCTGCCTCAACACCGAGTTCGGCCAGATGTTCGTCTCCGAGCGCGAGAGCGCCGATTATTACTGGATCGGCGCGGACGCCTTGAACCTGGCCTTCCAAAGGACCGCCAAGGGGTTCCGCTTCCCCTTTTTCCTCACCGAGAGGGCCTTGGTGAGCGCCCAAATCAAGGACGCCCAAGGCAATGTGGTGAAGGACCTGGGGGACCGCCAGGACCTGGAAGAAGGCGCCCAGGAGCTGGACTGGACCCCCGATCCGGGCCTGGCCGCCGGGACTTACAGCCTTCAGATGACCGTCATGGCCACCTATTCGACCCGCGAAAGGGAAGCCAAACAGCTGACCCTGTCCCTGTCCTACGCCCCTTAATTTCCACGCCTTTAACCGCCCAAGCCCCCGGGATGGGGTTAAAATAGCCGGCGATAATCCACTTTGAGGAGGATGCCATGCCCGTTCCCCAATTGCTCGATACCAGCCGCCAAAACGAGACCGCCGGCGGGGTGACCTACCACATCGAGGGGGAACTGGTCCCGGTCCTGCACGTGGAACTGGGCGACACCCCGGTTTATTTCGAGCACCATATCCTGCTTTGGAAGGATCCGGTGGTGTCCATCGGCATCAAGTCCCTGAAGGGCGCCTTCAAGCGGGTCCTGGCCGGCATGCCCATCCTCATGACCGAGGCCAAGGGCCCGGGCCGCATCGCCTTCAGCCGGGACGGCGTGGGCCATGTCTTCGCCCTGCACCTGAAAAAAGGCGAGGCCCTGGACGTGCGCGAGCACCAGTTCCTGGCCGCCACCGACAACGTGAGCTACGGCTTCACCCGGGTCAAGGGCGTGGCCAACATGCTGTTGGGCGGCACGGGTTTCTTCATCGACCGTTTCGCCTGCGAGTCGGGGACCGAGGGGGTCCTCTGGCTCCACGGCTATGGCAACGTGTTCGAGGTGGACCTGAAGGCCGGGGAACAAATCGACATCGAGCCCGGCGGTTGGATCTACAAGGACCCCACGGTCAAGATGGAAACCATCTTCCAGCGGCTCTCCACCGGGCTTTTCGGCGGCGCGGGCCAGCTTTGCTGGAACCGCTTCACGGGTCCCGGCACCCTGGCGCTCCAGAGCATGTACCTGCACCTGCCCACCGAGGAATAGGGAGCGTCCTTTTGCGCGGATTGAAAAAAGTCCTGGGCCTGGGGATGGCGCTGGCCCTGGCGGGCTGCAACCATCCCCCGCCGGTCGAGATCAACGTGGACCAGGCCAAGGCCTTCGCCGACAAGGTGGCCCTGGACTTTTTCGACAACAACGGCCAGTCCCTTTATCCCAAGCTCGACCAGGGCTTCAAGTTCAAGGTCCATGACGCGAAGGACTTGCAGAAGGTCCTGGACCACGTGCGGTTCCTTTACGGCAAACCCGCCTCCTATGACTTCAAGGTGGCCACCTATGGGAACCACGCCACCGAGTCGGGCCCCAAACCTTATGTGGTGCTTTGGTACATCCTCAAGACCGACCGCTACCCGAAGGGCGACCATTACCTGAAGATCGAGGTGGTGCAGGCCGAGGGCGCCACCTTCCTGGACCTGGGGGGCATCGGGGTCCTGGATTTCCCGGACGGCCTGCCGGCCTACCTGAAATAATTTTTCCCACCGCCCCTTCGGGGAGGATCGGCCCATGAAATCCATCCTGCTGGGCTTTTTGGTTTTGCTGGCCGTCGCGCTGCGCTTTTTCCAGGCGCAAGCCCTTTTTGACCAACAGCGAAATTTATTTCCCCATCCGACCCAAGGACTTTTCAAAGTTTGGGTGGCCGAGGCCCCCGAGAAGCTTTTCCCCCGGGAGCCGGGCAGCCACGCCGACGGGCGGCAGGGCTCCTTTTACGCCCCGCCGGTTTACGAGGTCCGGGCGGTTTGCCGGCTGCTGTCCTTGGACGGCAAGCCCTTGCCGCCCGTGAAGGCCCGCCTGGTGTTGAAACTTTCCCCGGACCGGCCCCAGCCCCTGCTGAGTTATGGCGAGGCCGTCACCTTCCAAGGCCTGGTCGGGCCGCCCGAGGGGGCGCAAAACCCGGGGCAATTCGACTACGCCCGGTTCCTCCAGAACCAGGGCGTGGCCCTGACGGGGGTGGCGCGGTCGGGGGCTTGGCGGGGCCTTCCCGAGGAAACCGATCATGGCTTTTTCCCCCTGGCCTGGGCCGCGGCCTTCCGGGACCGGGTGGAAGGCCGCGTCGACGCCCTTTGGCCATACCCTGAAAGCGCCTTGATGTCCGGCATCCTCTTGGGCGAGCGGGTGGGCTTGCCCCAGGACCTGGTGGAGACCTTCATCGTGACCGGCACGGTGCATATCCTGGCGGTGGCCGGGCTCATTACGGCTTTCGTGGCGGGGCTGTTGTTGCTGCTGCTGCGGGTCCTGGGCTTTCCCCGCAAGGGGGCGGCGGCGCTGGCCTTGGCCGGTTTGGCCTTTTTTGTGCTCCTGACGGGCGCCCATCCGCCGGCCTTCCGGGCGGGGCTTTTTTCCGGCCTGGCCCTCGTGGGGATTTTTTTCGAGCGGCGGGTTTGGGCGGGCCGGCTCCTTTTGGCCACCGCGTTTCTTTTGGTCTTGGCGAACCCCTTCGCGTTGGCGGACCTCTCGTTCCAAATTTCCTTCCTGGCCACGGCGGGCTTGATGGTCTTGGCGCCCTGGCTCCTGGGCAAGTTTTCCTTCTTGGGAAAAACCTTGGGGGGCATCGCGGCGGCCACCCTGGCGGCCCAGGTCTCGGTTTGGGCGCTCCTGCTGGCCTATTTCAACCTGCTGGCGGTTTATTCCTTGCCGGCCAACCTGGCCCTGGTGCCCTTGGTGCTCTTCTCGGTGGCCGGGGGGCTTGCGGCCCTGGTGGCGTCGCTGATCCATCCTTTTGGGGGACAGCTCTTGGCCGCGGGGGTTTTCCCGGCCCTGCACCTCATGATGCTGCTGGCCCAGTGGATCGCCCATTGGCCTTTGGCGGAAATTTTCATCGCCCCCCCGGCCCCCGGCTGGATGCTCCTTTTCCACGCTTGGTTGCTTTTCGCCTTCTGGGCCTTTTGGCCCAGGCCCCAACCCGAGGCCCCCTCGGAAAAATGGAAGGCCCGGGACCTTTTTTACCGGCGGTCCCAACAAGTGGCGAAGGTCGGCGGACTGCTGTTCCTGGGTTTGTCGGCGGCCTTGGCCGGGATGGACCGCCTCGCCCGGGTGCCGTCGCTTCAGGTGGCCTTCCTGGCCGTGGGGCACGGCAACGCGGTGGTGGCGCGCTCCCCGGGGGGAGGGGTGCTGGTGGTGGACGGCGGCAAGGAAACTCTGGGGCCCGACCGCTACCTGCCCTTGGTTTCCTACCTGCGCTTCCTGGGCGTCGGGCGGGTGGACGCCGCGATCGACACCCATCCGGACGAGGACCATGTGGGAGGCTTGGTGAATTTGGCCTCCGCCTATCCCTTGACCCGGGCTTATGAGGGCGTCGGGGCCCAGGCTTCCACCCGCATTTACCGGGCCTTCCACCGGGAGCTGGCGCAAAAGGGTGACCCGCTTTTGTTCCTGCGGGACGGGGACGGCTTGGCCGAGATGGCGCCAGTGCGGGTCCTCATCCTCCATCCGCCGGCCAAGGCCGATGGCCGCTTGACATCCGACAACAACCGCTCGGTGGTGTCGTTGCTGGGGTATCCGCCGGGCCCGGGGGGAATTTCGGTGCTCTTGCCCGGCGACTTGGAAAAAGAGGGGATTGAGCGGCTCTTGAAAAACCACCGGCCCTTCCCGAAGGTGGATTGGCTGATGGCGCCCCATCACGGCAGATTGAGCGGCGAGCCCGAGCTTTGCGCGCGGGGATTCCATCCCCGCTTCGTGGTTTTCAGCGACGGCGTGGATTACCCCCAATCCCGGGCGCTTTACGAAAAAGCCGATCCGGGGGTGAAGGTTTTTTCCACGGCCCTGGACGGGGCGGTGGAGCTTCAAGTTTTCGGGGATGGCCGTGGCCGTTACCGAACCTTTAAGGATCCCCGCTGGGTGGGTTTTTAAGGGCGGGCCCCGCCGGTTGAAATCCGTGGAAAAGACCCGTATAATGTGGGCATGAAGGTGGTTCTACAAGATATAGTACGTGAAATCGCCAAGGCCACCGGCCTCAAGTCCCCCGACGCTAAAGTCGTCACCCAACGCATCCTCCATGCCCTGGAAGAGGGTCTCTTAGCGGGGGAAACCATCGAAATCCGTGATTTTGGGGTCTTTAAGACCCGCTGGGTGGAAGGGCGTGTGGGCCGGGATTTGCGCGAGGGCAAGGCCATCGCGCTTCCCCCCAGCCTTCAAGTGCGTTTCAAACCCGGCAAGCGCCTCAAGCCCTTCCCGGTGGGCGAGAAACAATTGAGTTTGGTTTGACCCATCTTTTAAGAAAGGAGAAAAGCATGTCCGCCACGGTGCATTATTTCGGCAAGATCCAAAGCCCCGACCTCATCCGCGAGCTGAAGGACGAGATCCAGGAGATCGCCCAAGTCAGCGGCTGGACCTTCGAGAAGGTGGATCATGTTTTCTCCCCCTCGGAAAATCCCGCGGCCCCGCGCCTGAGCTTGAAGGGCATCCGGGTGACGCTGGGCAAGGGCCTGAGCCCCCTGCAACTGACCTTCGACAAGGACGGGTATCTCTCCCACATTTATTACGAGACCGTGATGACCGAGAACCCCTTGCGGGTCGGGGTCGAGAAGACCACCCAGGTCCTGCACCAGGTGCACACGAGCACCACCTTGAAGAACGCGGGCCCGGAAGACCATATCCGCCTGGTCAAGCTGTTGGATTACGTGAAGAAGAAATATGTCCCGAACCTGGAAGTCATCGACAACACCGGCTATTGGCACAGCCGGGATGAGTCCGTGTTGAAGGCCAAGCGCCTGCAATTGGTTTCCAAGTAAGCCCCGCGCCTTGCCCCCGCCCCTTGGACGGTCCTCCGCCCAAGGGGTTTCTTGTTTCAGCCCCTTGAGGATCGAGCGACCATGATCTTTTCCCCGCTGAGGTTTCCCGCCGCCGCGCTGGTTTTGTTTTGGGGGGCGGGGTGGTGCCCCCTCCTGGCCGACGACTTCTCCAGGTCCCTGGGCGCGGATTTCGACGCGGGCCAATTTTCCAAGGTGGAGGACGCCCTGCAGGCGGCGGTGGATCAGGACCCCTCCAAGCCCGGGCCCTGGCTGGAACTGGGGGCGCTCCGGCAGGCCCAGGGCGACAACGCCTCGGCCTTGGCGGCCTACCAAACCTGCCTGGCGAAGCTCGATTCCTTCGCCTTGCGGTTGGACGAGGCCAAGACCCTGCTTCGGCTGGCCAAGCTGGCCGACGCCCAGGCCCTCTACCTTCAACTCGACGCCGAAAAGCCCGGCGACCCCGAGATCCTTTGGGGCATGGCCCAGGTGAAGCAATACCAGTCCCAGTGGGGGCGCTTCAAAACTTTCGCCGACCGGCAAGCGGCGCGCTCCGAGGCCCAACAGTGGCTGCTCAAGACCGTGAAGGCCCAGCCTTCCTTCGCGCTGGGCTTTTGGCAATTGGCCGAGGTCTCCCGCCGCCTGGGCGACGACGCCACCGCGCTTTGGGCTTACCGGCAGACCGTGAGGTTGGACGGCAGTTTCAAGGAAGCCCACCGGCGCATCGCGGGGCTTTTGGCCCGCAAGCGGGACTTCAAGGACGCCTTGGCCAAGTACGACCAGGCCATGGCCATCGATCCCCACGACGAGGCCTTGAAGGCCGAGGACGCCAAGGTGGCGATGGAAGTGCCGGACGAGGCTAAAACGCGCCGGCAAGAGCGCCTGGCCCAGTGGGACGCCTTTACGCCGCCCGCCGAGACCTTTTTGCCCGATTCGCCGGTGACCCTCCGGGTGGGATTGGCCCGGGGCCTGGGAAAACTGCGCCTCAAGTGCCAGAGCGACCTGGCCGTCACCACGCCCGCCGGGACCCCGGTGACCCTTTTGCCGGGCGGGCGGGAATACCGCGTCCATTATTATCCCGCCTCCAAGTCCCCCACGGGCGCCGAGGTTTGGCGGGTGGAATCCAAGGGCAACCAAGTCTGGGTGACCTTCAGCAACCGGCTTTGGCTCACCCCGGTGGACAAGCAGAAACCCGTGGCCCTGCACGCGCTGGTCTCCAACCCGGGTTATTTTTTCGCCCGGGAGCAGGACAAGGCCTATCGGGGGGCCCTTGAGATTTACCCCAAGGCCGGCCAGGGTTTCCAGGTGATCAACCGGGTCAGCCTGGAACAATACCTGGGCGGGGTCATCCCCTCGGAAATGTCCGCCGCCTGGCCCCTGCCGGCGCTGGAGGTCCAGGCCATCGTGGCGCGCACTTACGCCCTGTCCAAGCTCGGCCGACACGAAGCCGAAGGCTTCGACGTCTGTGATAGCGTGCATTGCCAGGTCTATGGGGGATTGGCGGCCGAGAACCCCCGGACCAACGAGGCCATCCTCAAGACCGCCGGGCAGGTGTTGGAACACAAGGGCAAGATCATGGCGGTGGCCTTTTCGGCCCAGTGCGGCGGCCATACCCAGGACTACCAGGAAGCCTGGGGCGTGGACACCGGGGTGGTGGGCGTGCGGGACGACGCCCCGGGGGAAAACCCCGACATGGATTTTCCCCTTTCGCCTTACTCGCTGGAAACCTGGATCCACGAGGGCCGGGACGCCTATTGCCACCTGCCCGACCTGAGGGGTTACCAGAATTTCCGCTGGGTGGTGGTGGTGAAGGCCTCGGACCTGGAGGCCAAGGCCCCCCAATTGGGCAGGCTTCGGCGGCTGGTGGTGGAGCACCGCTCCAAGGCCGGATGGGCGGATCATTTGTTGGTGGAAGGGGACCGGGGAAGCGAGACCTTGAAGGGCGACGTGATCCGCAGTTTCCTGGGGGGCATCCGCAGCAACCTGATCTGGGTGGAAACCCAGTTGAACCCCCAAGGCTGGCCGGAAGCCTTCGTCATCTACGGCGGCGGCTGGGGCCATGGGGTGGGATTGTGCCAAGTGGGCGCCTTGGGGTTGGTGCGCCAAGGCAAGGGCGTGGAGGAAGTGCTGCGGCATTATTTCCCCCTGGCGGATTTGAGGCGATTGCAGGAGAATCCATAAAGCCGGGCGTGACGGCCAAATCGGCGAGAGGTTTGGGATGCTCAAGTTTTTCCTACTGTTGCTCCTCGGGTCCCTGGGGCTGTCGGCCTGCGCCACGGCGCCCGCCCCCCAGGCCGCGGACCTGCCCGGGGTTTCCCAAAGGGAGGGATTGACCGGCACCGCCGGCGATCCGGCCACCTTGAACCCCTTCAAGCACTATGACCTGGTCTTGGCCGCGGGCGAGAACCGCTACTTCCAAGTGGACCTGCCCCAAGGCTGGTATTGGAAACTTTTCGTCACCGCGGTGGATTCGGACGACAACGACGGGGCGGAGCTCAAGGCCGGCATCCTGCCCGCCGAACCGGCCTGGCGGTCCCTGCCGCTTTCGGAAAGCGCCAAGGACTTCAAGTTGAAGCCCAAGGAAGGCGACCAGCAGGTCTTGGGCGTGGCCAATCTCGGGCCCGACCGCATGGCGGTGGTGGAATTGTCCCAGACCGGCGCGCCGGTGCAGGTGAGCCTGCGAAGCGAGATTTCCCCCTTGAACGACCAGCTCATGAGGCCCTTCGGCTTCAACCCGGGCCGCGCCTGGCCCTCGGCGGGGGAAGACTGACTTGCCCCTTTATTTCGCCTATGGCACCAGCCTGCACCGGGCCCAGATGGAGCGGCGCATCATGGGCAACAAGCCGGTGACCCGGGCCTTCCTCAAGGGATGGCGCCTGGCCTTCATGGGCCATTCCGAGGAACGCAAGGGCGCCGTGGTGAACCTTTTGCCCGACCCGGAGCGCTATGTGCCGGGCACCCTCTATGAGCTCAACGACGTGATGATCGAGTACCTGGATCGTTGCGAGGCCTGCGAGAAGGGAACCTACCAAAAATGGCCCGTGACGGTGGAAAAAGACGGCGGCGAAAAGGTGGAGGCCGTCTGCTACCGTTTGGCCCGGGAAAACCCGCCCTTCGGCAAACCCAACTTGGGTTACCAGATGCAGGTCAAGCAGGGCTACAAGGAATGGGGCTTGCCCGAGGAAGTGCTGGAAGAGGCCTTGGCCTTCAGCGAAGGCCGGGCGGGCGCTTAAAACCCCCAAGCCCCCGCGTGAATCCCTTTTGACCCCGGGGCGGGGAAAAATCCCGCCCCTTCCCAAGATTTCCCGCCTTACCCTTCACTTTGTGTCTCAGTGTTAAAAGACTTTTTGAAACGGCTAGGGCGTGGGCCTTGTCGAGGGCGCCGCCGCCGACCCCGGCGGGGCATAAACCCCTTCCTTCAGGGAAAGCAGGGCCTGGGCCCGGGGTCCCGCGAGATAAAGCAAAGCCAGGTCCTTCGGCCCCAAGTCCAAGTTGAAATCCCGCTTCACGCCCTTGCCCGCGCTTAAGAGGATCTTTTGGACCAGCGCCAAGGCCGGTTTGGCCTGCTCGGCGGACCCCGCTTTTCCCGACACCAGCACGGTGATCACCCGGCCGGCCGCGCTGTAAAAAAGATGGGCGGCCGGCGGGGCCCCGAGGCCCTCTTTATCCGCCATCGGGGGGCCGAAGGTGTCGTAATAGCCTTGTAGGTAAGCCGCCACCCGCTCCCCCAGGGGCACCGAGGACGAGGCGTTCAACATCTCGTCGGCCGCCTGGGCCCCGAAAGTCAGTCCCATCAAGACGAAGGCCAGCCCCCAAATTTTTTTCCCCATGGTCCGCTCCCGAAGGTCTTTGAATGCCCCGTGATTTTAATCCCGGCGCCGGTGGAAAAACGGGTATTTTTTACCGCCTTGGGTAAAGGGGCGGGAAAGATTCCCATGGCTTTTGACCCAGCTCCCCGCCGATTCCCTTTAAATCCTTTGTTTTCTTTTGGGCATGACCCTTGCTTTAAGACAAGGGGTCGCATCAAACCCAAGGAGAAACCCAATGCCGTCGAAAAACCTGAAGTACTGCCATGAACTCGAGAAGGAACTGTCCCGCCTGAAGGAACATTTCGAGTACTTCAAGGATTCGGATCCCAAGGAACTCTTGGATTGGGCGAGGTTCTTCCAGAAGTGGGGCCAAAGGGCCTCGGACAACGGCCTGGCCTGGGTTTGGCCCTATGTGCGCCTGGCCTCCATGATGGTTTCCGACCTGTCGGGCAACGAGCCGCCCAAGGGGGCTTTTGACCTGATCCTTCGCGCCATGCGCGGGGCCCAGCGGGACATCCAGCGGGAAGTGGAGCAATTGCAGCGCGCCAGCCTGCTCATGAGCGCCTAATCCATAAAATTCGTAATATAAAATGGCGCGAATTTCCGCCGGGTTGCCCGCGGAGCGGGCGGCGGATGGGCGTCCTAATCCATACGGGTTGCCTGCGGAGCGGGCGGCGGATGGGCGTCCTAATCCATCCGGCTTAGGGTTGGGTTCCCCGGTACAGGGCCAAGGCCAAGTCTTTTCGCCGGGCGTGGTCCACGATGGGCGCGGGGTAGCCCGCCGGGCGGTTGGAATCGTCGGGGGCGTGGATTTGCCCGGGGTTCAGGCCCGCCAGTTCCGGCACGTACTTCTTTATATAGAGGCCCTCGGGGTCGAAACGCTCGCCCTGGAGTTTGGGGTTGAAGACGCGGAAATAGGGCTGGGGGTCGCAGCCCGTGGAGGCGGCCCATTGCCAGCCGCCGTTGTTGGGGGCCAGGTCCCCGTCCAAAAGCTTTTCCATGAAGTATTTCTCGCCCCAGCGCCAGTCGATCAAGAGGTCCTTGGTTAAAAAACTGGCGGTGATCATGCGCACCCGGTTGTGCATCCAACCGGTTTGCCGCAGTTGGCGCATCCCCGCGTCCACGATGGGGTAGCCGGTCTTCCCTTCCTTCCAAGCCTTGAAATAATCCTCCCGGTTCTCCCATTTCAGGGCCTTGTACCTTTCGAGGAAGGCTTCCTTTTCCACCCGGGGGCAGTGCCAGAGGATGTGGTAGTAGAACTCCCGCCAAACCACCTCCATCAGGAACTTGGCGCCCCCGCCCGCCGCCTGGAATTTTTCCCCTTCCAAGCCAAGCTCCGCCAGGGCCAAGGCGGGGGTCAGGGAACCGTTCTTGAAGAAAAGGCTCATTTGGGAAGTGGCGTCCAGCGCCGGGAAATCCCGGTCCTTGCCGTAAGCGGAAAGCTTTTTCTTGAAGCCCGAAAGCCTCGCCAAGGCGGCCAGGCTTCCCGCCGGGGGGATGGGCACGGAAACCTTCCGCAAGTTGGCCGCGCGGGTCTCGTCGAAATGGTCCTTGAGCGGGCATTCCCCCGCGAAGAGCTTGTCCCAGGTCAGGCTAAAGAGCTTGGCCCTTTCGCCCTTGGCGCGGGCCTTGAGGTATTTCAAGGCGGCCTTTTGGCCCGTGACGCGGCCCTGGACGCGGTCGGATTGGAAAAGGGCGAACCAGCGCCGGGCGAAGGGCGTATAGACCTGGTAATAGGAGCCGGCCTCCTCGTCCTTGAAAAGCTCCGTGGGTTCCACGATCAGGTGGTCCCGCTCGGTATGGACCTTGGCGCCGAAACCCTCCAATAAAGAGGTGACGGCCCGGTCCCTTTCCCGGGCGAAGGGCTCATAGTCGCGGTTGAAGGACACCGTGGCGGGGGCGGGCCGGCCCTTGGCCTTGAGCGCGGCGAAGAGCCGCTCAAAGCCTTCCCGGGGGCCCTGGTCCATCACCAGCAGGTCGCCGCCGGCTTGGCGCAGTTCCAGGCGCAGTTCCCTTAAGGAATCCAGGAAAAAGGCGAAGCGGTCGTGGGAGAAATCCGGCCGGGCCAGGAATTTCGAGTCGAAGCAAAAGAGGCCCAGCACCCGGCCTTGGTGTTCCTTCCAGCTCCATTGCAGGGCGCCGTTTCCGGCCACCCGCAGGTCCCGGCGGAACCAATGCAGGCCGTAGGATGGGGTCGACATGGAAGCTCCTCAAGGGAAGTGCGACCATCTTATCCCATCCCCCGGGCCGTTGAGATGGAAAAGGCCAGGTGTTACACTGGGGCCGCTTGACCCGAATCCGCTGCCCAACGGAAAGTCCCCCATGCCCAAAATCTACCTCGACCACGCGGCCTCCACCCCCCTGGATGAAAAGGTGCTGGAAGCCATGCTCCCTTATTTAAAGGAAGAGTTCGGCAACCCCTCCAGCGTGCACGCCTACGGCCGGGAAGCCCGCGCGGCCATCGAGCGCGCCCGGGAAAAGGTGGCCTTCACCCTCAACGCGGACCTGAAAGAAATCGTCTTCACCAGCGGCGGCACCGAAAGCGTGAACGCCGTGCACAAGGGCGTGGCCTACGCCAGCCACGGCCGGGCCCGGCATTTCGTGGTCTCGGCCGTCGAGCATAGCTGCGTGCTGGAAAGCGCCGATTGGCTCACCAACCAGGGTTTCCCCGTGAGCGTGGTGGGCTGCGACGCCCAAGGATGGGTGGACCCCCAGGAAGTGCAAAAGGCCATCCGGCCCGGCGAAACCCGCATGGTTTCCATCATGGCGGCCAACAACGAGGTGGGCACGATCCAGCCGGTGCGGGAAATCGGCAAGATGTGCCGGGAACAAGGCATCCTCTTCCACACCGACGCCGTGCAGGCTTACGGCAAGATCCCCTTGGACGTGCAGAAGGACTACATCGATTTCCTGTCGGTGGCGGGCCACAAGATCTACGGGCCCAAGGGCTCGGGTTTTTTCTACCACCGCAAGGGCCTGGACCTGGTGCCGCTCATCCACGGCGGCGGGCAGGAAAAGGACCGCCGGGGCGGGACCGAGAACGTGGCGGGCATCGTGGGGCTGGCCGAGGCCGCTTGGATGGTTTGCAACGACCAAGGCGAGCATGGGCGCCTGCGGGCCCTCTCGGGGCTTTTCTTGGAGGAACTCGCCAAGAGCCTGCCGAACTTCATCCTCAACGGGCCCGACCGTCCCGAAAGGCGCCTGCCCGGGCTCTTGAACATCACCCTGCCGGGGCTGGAGGGCGAGACACTGGTGCATAGCCTGGACGCCAAGGGCTTCGCGGCTTCCTCGGGGGCGGCCTGCGCGGCGGGCTCGGCGCCGCCGTCCCACGTGCTGGTGGCCATGGGCCGCTCGCCCAAGGAAGCCAAGCAGGGCCTGCGTTTAAGCTTTGGCCGTTCCACGGGCGAAACCCAGGTGAAACTTTTGGTCAATGTGCTTCCCGAGATCGTGGGCCAACTGAAGAAGATGGCGTCGTTCCTTGAGGATGATGACGACAAAGCGCCTTCCAAAGAAAAGAAATAATCTTCATAGAAGGAGCTGCAGCCCCATCACGATTAGCCCCTGGAAGGGGCTGATGGGGAGCGCCGTGAATAGGCGGCGGGGGAGAGGCTGAAATCCCCGGCGCGATGGGGCCCGAAGGGCCAGCCGGGGTCCTCCCAATAACGCTTTATGGAGAGGGGCCTTGGCCTTTTTGCGGGCTGGCGGCGGGGAAGATTGGGGTTAGAATAAGGCCCGTTGGGGTTCAACGGGTTTCTACGGTCTAGAAAGGGTCAAGCGTGTCCGCGAGCAAATTGGGGCTTCGAGTGGTTTTGACGGTGGCCTTTTCCATCCTTTTGGTGGAAATGATCGTGGGTTTCGTCACCCTGTCCCGCCAGCGGCAAGTGCTGATGGACAAGCGCTTCGAGTCCCTGCAGTTTTCGATCGGCCTTTTGGAAAGCTCGATCAATTCCTCCATCTACCACAACCGCACCCAGGAACTGACCCAGATGCTTTCCCGCATGTCGGAGAATTTCTCGGCCAGCGCCTTCACCCTTTTCGACCCCGACGGCCGCGTCATCCTCGAGCAGCAGTTCGTCAAGGACTACCAAAGCCGCCTGGCGGACCTGAAGGTCCAGCTTCAGTCCATCGGCGACGACAAGAGCCGCCAGTCCCAGATCGTCAAGACCCCCCATGGGCCCATCCTTCGCTACATCATCCCCATCCACAACGACGAGGGGAAAGTGCGGGCCGGGCTGGCCATGGAAATCCCCCTGTCCCAGGTGCTGGCCTCGGCCCACGCGCTGACGGTGGAAACGGCCCACACGGTGCTGTGGGTGTCGCTGGCCCTGACGGCTTTCGTGGTGCTGCTGCTGTGGCCCTCGATGCATTTTTTGGTGGTCAATCCGGTGAACCAACTGCGGGGGGAGCTGGAACAGCTTTCCCGGGGCGAGGGCGACCTGACCCACCGCATCCAGGTGCGCAGCCGGGATGAGATCGGCCAGATGGCCGACTGGTTCAACATCTTCATCGACAAGATCCGCGACATGGTGGCGGTCATCCAAAACCACTCGGAACACCTGCACCAGGAAGTCCAGAGCATGTCCCATTCCACCGCCGAAGTGAGCGCCATGAGCGACGACATGTCCACCACCATCCAGCAAATCGCCAAGGGCGCGGAGGAACAGGCCTCCAAGATCGCCGACGTGCACCACCTGATGCAGGAAATGCAGGAATCCACCCGGGCGGTGGAGCAGAAGGCCCGGGAGACCCAGGACTCGGCCGAGCAGGCCACCCAGACCGCCCAGGCGGGGGGGCGCATGGTGCAGGAGACCATCCAGAAGATGGTGGACCTCAATGAGACCATCCTGAGCAACTCGGCCCTGGTGCACCACCTGGGCGAGAAGAGCCAGCAGATTTCCCGGGTGGTGGACATCATCTCGGGCATCGCCGAGCAGACCAACCTGCTGTCGCTCAACGCCGCCATCGAGGCGGCCCGCGCCGGCGAGCAGGGCAAGGGTTTCGCCGTGGTGGCCGAGGAGATAAGGGCCCTGGCCGACGGGGCCAGCCGGGCCTCCCATGAGATCGAGGACCTGATCCAGCAGATCCAGGACCAGACCCAAGCCACCGTCGGGTCCATGGAAAAGAGCGCCCAGGAAGCCGAGCAAAGCCGGGGCGGCATCCGGGTCATGGGCGACGCCTTGAACGACATCATCCGGGTCATCCAGGAAGTGCAGGAACAGAGCCGGGCCATCACCGAGCTGGTGGCCCAACAGACCCAGCGCTACAACCAGGTCGTCAACGGCATCCAGGACATCAACGCGGTTTCGGAAGAGTCCGCGGCTTCCACCCAGGAAGTCTCCGCTTCCACCCAGGAACAGACCGCCAGCATGGAACAAGTCAACGCCACCTGCCGCGAACTGGCCCAAATGGCCAAGGACATGAAGATGATGGTGGAGAAGTTCAAGGTCCGCTAGGCCCCCCCTGGCCCCTCATTTGCCGGATCGTTTTTTTCCCCGTTTAAACGTGAATTCCCCCCTGCGCCCCCTTGGAAACCAGGACTTTACAAAAACCGGCTTGAAATCGCGGGGGGCTGGGGATTTAATCAAGCCCTCACCCCAACCCACCTGAAGGAGCCGCCATGTCCCAGCCCATTTCCCTTGATTTGAGCTATATCCACGAAGTGGTTTCGCCCCAAGAATTGGCGGGCGCCTATCCCAAGGCCCAAGTGGCCCTCAAGACCCTGCAGGAACACCATGGCCGGGGCAGCGACTTTTTGGGCTGGATCAACCTGCCGCGGGACGTGGAAAAGCAATTGCCCGCCATCCTCAAGAGCGCGGGGGAACTGGCAAAATTCGACGCCGTCATCTGCGTGGGGATCGGGGGTTCCTACCTGGGAGCCCGGGCCACCATCGAGGCGCTGGGCAAGGGCAAGCCCGAGGTTTACTACCTGGGCAACCACCTGCACGCCACCGCCTACGTCGACCTCATGGAAAAGCTCAAGGACAAGTCGGTGGGGATCTACGTCATCTCCAAGTCCGGCACCACCACCGAGCCCGCGGTGGCCTTCCGCCTGCTCAAGACCTGGATGGAAAAGAAGGTCGGGAAGGCCGAGGCGAAAAAACACATCGTGGCCATCACCGACGAGTCCAAGGGCGCGCTCAAGACCTTGGCGGACGCCGAGGGCTACGCCACCTTCGTGATCCCCGACGACGTGGGCGGCCGTTACTCGGTGCTGACGCCCGTGGGGCTGCTTCCCATCGCCTCGGCGGGCGTGGACATCGCGGGGCTGCTCAAGGGCGCCCAAGCCGCCATGAAGGATTGCGCCTCCGGCGACCCCGAGGCTAACCCGGCGATCCGCTACGCCGCGGCGAGGCAATTGCTTTACGCCAAGGGCAAGACCGTGGAGGTCTTGGCCAATTTCCGCCCGGACTTTCATTACATCAGCGAATGGTGGAAGCAGCTTTACGGCGAGTCCGAGGGCAAGGAAGGCAAGGGCGCCTATCCGGCCTCGGTGGATTTGACCACCGACCTGCACAGCATGGGCCAGTACCTGCAGGAAGGGCGCCGGGACCTTTACGAGACCATCCTGTGGGTGGCCAAGGAAGAGCGGGACATCACGGTCCCCTCGGACCCGGAGGACCGGGAAGGCCTGAACTTTTTGGCGGGCAAGCCGCTCTCCTGGGTGAACGAGCAGGCCATGAAGGGCACCGCCGTGGCGCACAAGGACGGGGGCTTGCCGGTGATCCGCGTGACCCTGCCCGAGCTCAACGCCTTCAACCTGGGCTACCTTTATTATTTCTTCGAGATGGCCTGCGGCATCTCGGGCACGATGCTGGGCATCAATCCCTTCGACCAACCGGGCGTGGAGGCCTACAAGAAAAACATGTTCGCCCTGCTGGGCAAGAAGGGATTCGAGTCGCTCTTGGCGGACCTGAGGAAAAAGGGCGTGAGCTGAGGGAAAAAATCGGGACGAGGCGCTTGGCAAGGGGACGCGAATAAATTTCATTTCGCGATCCCATGAGCTGGAGGTTTTTTAAAAAAAGGCCAAGCGCCTCGTCTTGAAAAAATAAATTCACGCCCGATAAAGACATCTTCGTTTCATTTTGTTAACTTGTTTTTTACCCGAGCGAGATTTAACACAAAGCCCTTTAAAAAGGCCCGTTTTCACGCTCTTCCCCGCCTACATTTCCTTTGACAACACTAAGTCTAGTGGTATATAAAACGCAGACAGACTAAATGTGGGGTAAAAACCCCCATTTTTCTGGTTTTTTTGGCGCCATGGGGAGCCGTGAAGGCGTCAAGGAAACTAATGCCAAGGGGGACTAAGCCGTACCGCCGTGGGGGAGTACCGACGAAAGCCAGCCTTAACTACTGACCGCCAAGCCCAGAGCCGCCAATACCCATCGACAACCCATCTTCCGATCATACGATAAGGGCCCCTTTGGCCCCCGCGAGGGGACAAATGCCCTTCAGGGCATCGCCGTCCCCAATTGGGCCGGCCTCCCGGGACACTTGATCGGCACAACCGAATAGGAGAAAGCATGTCGACCCATCAAAACGCTTCGGCGAAAAGCAGCTTCGTAAGGCCCAATACCTTCACGCGCGAAGGGGGCTTGAAGATCAAGCGCTATTTCACCAAGAAGGGCCTGCATCCCTTCGAGGAAGTCGAGTGGGAACTGCGCTCGGCCACCATCACCGACGAGAAGGGCAAGGTCATCTTCGAGCAGAAGGACGTCGAGGTCCCCAAGGGCTGGTCGCAGATCGCCATCAACATCGTGGTCTCCAAGTACTTCCACGGGCTCCTGGGCAGCGAGGAGCGGGAACGCTCGGTCAAGCAGCTCATCCGCCGGGTGGCCGACACCATCTCCGAGTGGGGCCACGACATGGGCTACTTCGCCTCGGACGAGGACGCGGACGTCTTCCACATGGAACTGACCCACCTCTTGGTGCACCAGAAGATGGCCTTCAACTCGCCCGTGTGGTTCAACGTGGGCATCGAGGAACGCCCCCAGTGCTCGGCCTGCTTCATCAACTCGGTCTCCGACAGCATGGAATCGATCCTGGACCTGGCCAAGACCGAGGGCATGCTCTTCAAGTACGGCTCGGGCACGGGCACCAACTTCTCGGCCCTGCGCTCCTCCAAGGAAAAGCTCTCGGGCGGCGGCACGGCCTCGGGCCCGGTTTCCTTCCTGAAAGGTTTTGACAGCTTCGCGGGCGTCATCAAGTCGGGCGGCCGCACGCGCCGCGCCGCCAAGATGGTCATCCTGGACGCCGACCACCCGGACATCGTGGAATTCATCAAGTCCAAGTCCGACGAGGAAAAGAAGGCCTGGGCCCTGATCGAGGCCGGCTACGACGGCGGCTTCAACGTGCCGGGCGGCGCCTACGACTCCGTGCAGTTCCAGAACGCCAACCACTCGGTGCGCGTGTCCGACGAGTTCATGCAGGCGGCCTCGCACAACGGCACCTGGACGACCAAGTCCCGCAAGGACGGCTCGCCCATGGACACCTACAACGCCAAGGACCTGCTTCGCATGATCGCCGAATCCACCTGGATCTGCGGCGACCCGGGCATGCAGTTCGACACCACCATCAACAAGTGGCACACCTCCTCGGCCACGGCCCGCATCAACTCGTCCAACCCCTGCTCGGAATACATGTACCTGGACGACAGCGCCTGCAACCTGGCCTCGCTCAACCTCATGAAGTTCCGCACCGCCGACAGCGACTTCGACATCGAGGCCTTCAAGCACGCCGTGGACGTCACCATCCTGGCGCAGGAAATCACGGTGGACAACGCCAGCTACCCGACCAAGCCCATCGAGCGAAACAGCCACGACTATCGGCCGCTGGGCCTGGGCTACGCGAACCTGGGCGCCTTGCTCATGTCGCGCGGGCTTCCCTATGACGGCGACCTGGGCCGCAACTACGCCGCCGCCATCACGGCGCTCATGCAGGGCGAGGCCAATTTGATGAGCTCGCGCATCGCCAAGGAAGTGGGGCCCTTTAGGGGCTATGCCCGCAACCGGGAGCCCATGCTGAAGGTCATGAAGATGCACCAGACCGAAGCCGCCAAGATCAGCCGGGACGGCGTGGCCGAGGACCTGTGGCTCTCCGCCCAGGCCGTGTGGAAGGAAGTGCAGGACCACGGCAAGGAATGGGGCTTCCGCAACGGCCAGGTCAGCGTTTTGGCGCCGACCGGCACCATCGGCTTCATGATGGATTGCGACACGACGGGCGTCGAGCCCGACATCGCCCTGGTCAAGTACAAGAAGCTGGTGGGCGGCGGCGTCATCAAGATCGTCAACCAGACGGTGCCCGAGGCCCTCAAGAACCTCAAGTACAGCGAATCCCAGGCCAAGGACATCCTGGACTACATCAACGCCCACGACACTATCGAGGGGGCGCCGCACCTGAAGCCCGAGCACTTGCCGGTCTTCGATTGCGCCTTCAAGCCCTCCAACGGCACGCGGTCCATCCATTACATGGGCCACATCCGCATGATGGCGGCGGTCCAGCCCTTCCTGTCGGGCGCGATCTCCAAGACCGTCAACCTGCCCAACGACGCCACCGTGGAAGACATCATGCAGGCCTATATCGAGTCCTGGAAGCTGGGCCTCAAGGCCGTGGCCATCTACCGCGACGGGTGCAAGCGCTCCCAGCCGCTGTCGACCAACCTGGGCGCGGACGGCAAGCCCAAGGGCGCCAAGCCCGCCCGCCGGCGCCTGCCGGACGAACGGGAAGCCATCACCCACAAGTTCTCCATCGCCGGCCACGAGGGTTACATCACCGTCGGCAAGTTCGAGGACGGGACCCCGGGCGAGCTCTTCATCCTGATGTCGAAGGAAGGCTCGACGGTGTCCGGCCTCATGGACAGCTTCGCCACCGCCATCTCGCTGGCCCTGCAATATGGGGTGCCCTTGAAGGTCTTGGTGGATAAGTTCAGCCACAGCCGCTATGAGCCCTCGGGCATCACGACCAACCCGGAAGTGCGCATCGCCAAGTCCATCACCGACTACATCTTCCGCTGGATGGCCCTGAAGTTCATGCCCGAAGGCGACCGGGGAGCCGCCGGCATCCCGGAAGCCGAGGAACGTAAGGCCGCCTTGAACAGCGCCTCCGCCGCCACCGCGGCGCCGGCTGCCAGCGCCCCGCCGACCGTCGTCAAGATGGTGGAAGGCGCCCGGGATTCGGACGTCGCTGAAAAGCGCGTGTTCGTGACCCAGGCGGATGCCCCGCCTTGCCCCGAATGTGGCACCATCATGGTGCGCAATGCGGCTTGCTATAAGTGCTTGAATTGTGGAAGCACGAGCGGCTGCTCTTAAGCTGAAAGTGTTGAGATGTCATTGTCCCTTCTGCAAGTAGGGGCAACCTAAATTAGGACAAAGCCTCGTTCCCTGAAGGGGGCGAGGTTTTTTGTTAAGAGGTATTGAAAACCTTAAGAATACAAGTGTATTCTTAAGGTGGCTTTTGCGAATCTTTTCAATTGAATATTTATTTAATAATGTCGGGGGTTCTTTTGAAAAAGATAGAATTTAAATTAGGGGAACTTTTTTGTGGTCCTGGCGGTTTGGGGCTTGCTGCAAAAAGTGCCCGGTTGACAAAAGACGGAATCGCTTACTCAATCGCTCACGCATGGGCGACAGACTACGACAAAGATACTTGTGAAACTTATCGCAGTAATATTTGTCCTGAAAAACCCACATCGGTTGTATGCCAAGATATTAGAAAATTAGACTTCGAAAATCTTTTGAGGATTTCAAAAGTTGACGCTTTGGCATTTGGTTTTCCGTGCAATGATTTTAGTGTTGTAGGAGAACAAAGAGGTATTGATGGTGTATATGGTCCTTTGTATTCCTATTGTGTTCGTGCTTTAGAGTTTTTCAAACCAAAGTGGTTTTTGGCCGAAAACGTGGGTGGACTAAGGAACGCAAACGACGGAAAAATTTTTTCAACGATTTTGCAAGAAATGTCACGAGCAGGATATAAAGTTACTCCGCATCTATATCAGTTCGAAAAATATGGAGTTCCGCAAGCGCGACGGAGAATAATAATTGTCGGAATTCGGACAGATCTTAACGTAACTTTTAACGTTCCATCTCCGAGTCCGTATAGAGACATTGACGTTTCGAGCCGGCATGCCATTGAAAATCCCCCAATAACCAAAAATGCGGCGAACAATGAATTGACAACACAGTCGGAGCAAGTAATTAAACGACTTAAGTATATAAAGCCAGGTGAAAATGCTTTTACGGCTAATTTGCCGCGGAGTCTTCGGCTGAATGTAAAAGGCGCAAAGATAAGTCAGATATATAAACGACTTGATCCTGGAAAGCCCGCATACACCATTACAGGGAGTGGTGGTGGAGGGACGCACGTTTATCATTGGAAGGAAAATAGAGCTCTCACTAATAGAGAACGGGCAAGGCTTCAAACTTTTCCAGATGAATTTATTTTCCGGGGATCCAAAGAAAGTGTTAGAAAACAAATAGGCATGGCGGTCCCGCCTATTGGTGCAAAGGTTGTGTTTGACGCTCTGTTAAAATCTTTTGCAAAAGTTGGGTACGAAAAGATTTTTCCAAATATTCCTTTTGGATTTGAAGAAACAAGCAAAGATTTGTATGAAAATATTTCCAGGCAGACGGCGTTGGCTTTTGAAAGAAAAAATAAATATATTTCGGCTTGACGAGATTAATTAAAAAATGATAACGAAAAATCTTTTTGAAAAAGTCCTTATTGAGCCGGCCCGAAATAAATGTACTGATTTATATATAGTTAGTGGCTATGCGA
>DATKNU010000161.1:0-2182 GCA_035541195.1 bacterium | reverse complement strand
ACCAAGTCGGCGATGGGGACTCCCTTCAGGGCCTCCAGCACGTCCACGTCGGTGGCGTAACCCGTCTTGGTTTTCTTGACCCTCGTCCCCGCGATCTTCTGCACCTGCATCTTCTCGAACAGGATCTTGCCCAGCTGCTGGGGCGAGCCGATGGTGAATTCCTCGCCGGCTTCCTTGAAGATCTTCTTGGTGAGTTTCTTGAGCTCCGCCTCGGCTTCCGAGGACAATTGCCGCAAAATCCTCGAGTCCACGCAGATGCCCATCCGCTCCATGTCCTCCAGCACCAGCATGAGGGGCAGCTCCACCTCCCGGTAAAGCTTCTCCAGGCCTTCCTTCTTGATGCGGGGCTCGAACAAATGATGGGCCCGCAAGGTGAAGTCCGCGTCCTCGCCCGCGTATTGGGCCAGGACCTCGACCGGCACTTGGTCCATGGTGATCTGTTTTTTACCCGCGCCGATCAGGGCGCTGGTGGGGATCTTGGTGTAGTTGAAATGCTTGAGCGCGATGGCGTCCAAACCGTGCTGGCGGTAGGAGGAATCCAAAAGGAAACTTTCCAGCATGGTGTCGAAAGCGAATCCTTGGGGGTCGATGCCGTGGCTCTTGAAGACCGCCCAATCGTATTTGCTGTTCTGTCCCCCCTTTTTGACCTTGGGGTTCTCCAGGAAGGGCTTGAGCAGCCCCAGCACCTTTTCCTTGCCCAGGCCCGCCAGGGGGATGAAGACCGCCTCTTTTTCCTTCCAACAAAGCGACACACCCACCAGGTCGACGGTCAAGGGGTCCAATCCCGTGGTCTCGGTGTCCACCGCCACTTCCCCCGCCTGGGCGGCCGCCGCCAAGGCCTTTTGAATGTCCGCTTCGGTCAGGAGCGCGCGGTACTTGTCCGAGACATGGAGCTTGGGGGCCGGGACGGGCTCGGCCGGGGCGGCTTTTTCCTTTTTGGCTTTCTTTTCTTTTTTGCCGCCGGCTTTCTCTTGCGGGCTTTCCAGCACCAGGTCCAGGGGGCCGAATTTCGAGGCGTATTCCTCGACCCGATTCACGCTGCGGTTGAATTCCAGCTCCTTGAAAAGCTCCCGCAAGGCCGGCAGGTCGGGCTTCCCGCAGGTCAGGTCCTTGGCTTTTTCCTTGATCGGAACCTCGCAATGGATGGTCACCAGTTCCTTGGAAAGGTCCGCCAGCTTGCGGTTTGTTGCCAAGGCCTCGCGCAGCTTGGGTTTTTGGATCTTATCCAGGTTCTTAAAGAGGTTGTCGAAGGAACCATATTCCTGGATGAGGGTGGTGGCGGTTTTTTCGCCCACGCCCGGCACCCCGGGCACATTGTCCGAGGCGTCCCCCATGAGGGCCAGGACGTCGATGACCTGCTCGGGCTTGACGCCGAACTTTTCCATCACGTCCTTCTCGTCGGCCAGGGACCAGTCGTCGGGCCACTTGGGCCGGAACATCTTGACGCCGGGCCCGATCAGCTGCATGAAGTCCTTGTCGCCGGACACGATGACGCTGTCGATCTTCTCTTTTTGGGCCCGTCCGACCATCGTGCCGATGATGTCGTCGGCCTCGTAGCCCGGCTTCACCAAAAGGGGGAGCCCCAGGGCCTTGACCATCTGATAGATATAAGGAAAGGACTGGCCCAAGTCCTCGGGCATCTCCTGCCGGTTGGCCTTGTAGTCCTTGTACATCTTGTGGCGGAAAGTGGGTTCGGAGCTGTCGAACACCACGGCGAAATACTCGGGTTTCTGCTTTTCCAAAATCATGAGCAGCGTCGTGAGGAAGCCGAAGACCGCCGAAGTGTTGAGCCCCTTCGTGGTGGTGCGGGGGTTCTTGATGAAGGCGTAATAAGAACGATAGGCCACCGCCGCGCCGTCCAAAAGGAACAACCTGGGTTTCGCCATGACGCGCTCCGTGGGAAAAGGACATGAAAAAGCCCCTTCCCGCCTTTTAGCGGGAAGAGGCTTTGAGTTTAACCGAAACCCGGCTTCTTTTCGGCAACCAAAAACGTTTTACGGTTTTGGCGAAATAAAAAGAATCAGGCGACCGGAATGCCGTATTTCTTCTTGGCTTCAGCCGTCATGTTCTCGATGTCTTCCATCAACAGGCGGGCGCGCACGCCCTTGGCCTTGCGAAGTTCGGCTTCCATGGCGGCCTTCAAGCGGTCCCGCAACATGTCCGCAACCTTCCGGGGGGCGTA
>DATKNU010000160.1:0-12758 GCA_035541195.1 bacterium | reverse complement strand
AGGCGGCCCTCAAAATGCAGGACAGTTTCCACGAGATGCAAAGTAAGTTCCGGGACAGTTACAGCGAGATGGTCCATACGGGCATGGGCGTGGGCATCGCGGTGGGGGATGTCATTTTGGGCAACCTGGGGTCCACCCGGCGCATGGAATTTACACTCATCGGCGACACGGTCAATCTGGCCTCCCGGCTTTGCTCCATCGCGGAGGACGGCCAGGTGCTGATCAATACCGATTTGGCCCATGTGGCCGCCGAGCAGTTCCGCATGGAAGCGCTGGATCCGGTACGCATCAAGGGTAAGTCCGGCACCTACACGCCTTACGTGGTCCGGGGCGAGCGTATCCAACAAGGCCTGGCCTAACCCTTCCTTTTCGACGCCTTCGCGCTGAAAAAAGCCAAAGTCCGGTAACCCGGCGGGCCCTTCGGGGGTATTTCTGGGTGAGACCAGGAGGCGTGGCATGAGACAAGTGGGATTGGGAGTTTTAGCGGGCCTGATTTTGGCGGTCGGCGCGGCCGGGTTTCAAGCCCAGGCCGATCCGGCGGCCCGAGATTCCAAAGGGGGGATTTACATGGGAGACAAGATCACGAAAACCGACTCCGAGTGGAAAAAAGAACTGACCCCCGAGCAGTATGACGTCTTGCGCCACCAGGGAACCGAGCGGGCCTTCACGGGTCAATATTGGGACAACCACCAGAAGGGGCTCTACGTCTGCGCGGGTTGCGGCCTGGCGCTCTTCTCCTCGGCCACCAAGTTCGACTCGGGCACGGGCTGGCCCAGTTTTTATCAACCCGTCTATGCCCAGAACGTGGAGACCCACGAGGACAATTCCCACTTCATGAAAAGGGTGGAAGTGCGCTGTCCCCGCTGCGGGGGGCACTTGGGCCATGTCTTCGATGACGGCCCCGAACCCACGGGCCTGCGCTATTGCATCAATTCGGCGGCCCTGAAGTTCGAGTCTGCGGACTCCAAGACGGGCAAGGACGGCGCGAAGTAAAAGACGCCGCCGGGCCCGCGGGTGACAAGCCGCCCTTTTTTGCTATGATGACCCGGTTTTAGACCATAACCATAAGGGGCGTCATGCGGGATTGGGGAAAGCCGGCCACGACTCTTTTGCTGGCGTTGGTCCTGGGTTCCGCTTGTTTTTGCGTCTATCTCTCCCATCTGGCGATCAACCACACCTATGACGGAATGGTGTTCGCCTCGCTCATCGAAAAACCCGAAGTCCCGGACTGGGACCTTTTTCACCCCCACCACCTCCTCTATAATTTCTTGGGCCGGCTTTTCTTCCTCTGGGGCCACAACCACGGCGCCGATTGGGACGGGCTGGGGGCCCTGCAGTTTTTCGACCTCTTGACCGGGACCGCGGGGGTCCTGCTGGTCTTCCACCTGCTGGTGCGCCTCACGGGCGACCGGGGAATCGCCTTTTTATCGGCTTTGGGGCTTTCCTTCACTTACAGCTATTGGTATTTTTCCACCTCGCCGGGCGTGCGCATTTTCGCCACCGTGACCCCGCTCCTGGCTTGGTACGCTTTTTCCTTCGTGAAGGACCGCGGCGTTTTTTACGGTTTGGTCTTGGGGCTGGCCCATACCGTCGCCGTCCTGGGGCACCAGACCAATTTATTGCTGGCGCCGGCCTTCCTGGGCGGCATCTGGTGCGTGCGCGAAAAAAACGGCCGTGAAAAATTTTGGATCAGCTTTTTTTACCTCCTGGCCTTGGGGCTGGGGGTTTTGGGCGCCTATGGCTTCGTGGGCCGCTACCTCTGCGAGCGCACGACTTATTCGGCCTGGGTCTGGTGGATCATGTCCTACATGCACGTGAAGGAATGGGGCGGGCACTTGGGGTCGGCGGGCTTCGAAAGGGGGAAATTCGCCATGGTCTTCGCCTTTTTGGCGGGGGCCTATCCCACCAAACCCTTGGGGCAGTACCTCACGTTCGGGTTCGCCAAGGGCATCTTCCAGAACGCCCTCTTGTTTGTCCTGGCGGCGGCCCTGTGGCGCCTGCGCGCCTTGTGGGAGCGGTTCCCCCAGGCCCTTTGGATCGGGTTGTTTTGGCTTTTAGCCTTCGTGCCTTTCTTCGTCTGGTGGGAACCCTGGAACATCGAGTTCTGGGTTTCCTCGACGGTTCCTTGCTGGATCCTCATGGGCCTCGTGGTCTCGGACCTTTCGACCCAGTTCACCAATCCGGTGCTCCGCGCGTCCAACCGGTTCTTATTCCTGTTCCTCTGGGCCTGCCTGATCGCGCTTTTGTTCCTTTACAATTTCGAGGGCCGGGGAACCAAACTGACCGCCGCTTACGCCAACAAGAGCCTCTTGACGGCCCTGGACCAAAAGGTGAAGACCCATGACCTGCTTTTGTTGACGGGCCTCAACACCATTCCTTTTTACATCGACCGATTCGACCGCCGCCCTTACGTCAACCTTCAGCAGTTTTTCAAAAAATACCGGCCCACGGAACAAACGCCCGACCCGTCGGGTGATCCCTGGGGGGACTTGGACGCCCTTTTCCAAACGTCTTGGAAAAAACACCATCGGGTCTTTGTGCTGGCCGAAGTGGTGGAACCCCAAAGCGACTGGGCTTCCCGCCTGGAGCAGATGGAGAAAATGCAGGACGGGACCCTGCGTAATTTCTTCGGCCAATATGACCTTCAGCCCGTGGCCTGCGACCAAAAAGTTTATTTTTATGAGGTGAAACCGGTTCCGGCGGACGCGGCCCCCACCCCCGGGCTTAAGCCCCCCACCATCCCCCCGGGGAAGAAACGATGAGGCGACTTCCATTGCATTGGTTGGCGTTCTTGGCCTTCCTGCCCGGGGGATTGGCCGCCCAAGACGGTTCCATCGGACTCCAGCCCGTCGCCACGCCGACCGAGCCTGCCGCCGCCTCGGTTTCCACGGCCGAGCCGGTTTCCGCGGGGCCGAACTTGCTGGAAAACTTGGGACATGACCGGCCCTGGATGGAGGATTTGTACCAGTGGAATGAGGCCTACAATTTGGACCGCGGCGGCGTGTCGGCCCAAAAGGCCGGCGCTTATTGCGTGGGAAACGGCCACTCCTTCGTCTTGATCGGCTTGGAGTCGCCTTTGTGGGATTGGTCCGACATCTACGGGGATTCCTATCAAGAACCCGACCTGGGGCATTTTCAGATGGCCCTCACCCGCGGCGGGGCCGAGGTGCGGTTGGCCCAACAACAAATTGGGTGGGTGCGCCGCTCGGGTTTGGTGCGGGTGTCGGCCCAGGGGAACGGGTTGTCGGTGGAAAGCTATGACTTCGCGCCCTGCCAGTGGAACCGCCAATGGGCGGATAACCCGCCCGCGATCATCCGCCTGGTGCACGTGGTGAACGAGGGATCGACCACCGAGGATTCCTTGGGCGTGCGCTTCAAAGTCACCCCGGCATGGAACGTCCAAGCCCAGTTCAAGGGCGACCACAACGACCTTTCCATCGTCCAGCGGCAGGCCAAGGCCAAGCGGCGGACCTATTGGCGCTTGGCGGCCTTCGACAACCACGCCAGCTCCCCCCAGGCCAAGGGCCTGGAGGACGCGCTGCCCCCTTTGGCGCCCGGCGCCGAGCTTTGGGCGGCTTATTTTCTTTCTTCGGCCGACAGCCCGGAAGACAGCGACCGCTTGGCCCTGCGCTTGCGCACCCAAGGCGCGGCGGCGCTTTTGGACGACACCCGGGATTACTACCAAAAATGGTTCCAGGCCGGCGCCGAATTCTCGGGCGACCCCAAGCTGGCCGATCTTTTTGAGATCCAATCCCTCATCTACAAGTGCGAGCAATCCCATTCGGGCGGTTTCTCGCCCCTTATCGGTTATTCCTACACCTGGATCCGCGACAACAACGGGCCCATCCGCTGGTTCCTCAAGACGGGCCATCCCCAAGAAGCCAAGGGCGCCATCGACTTTTTTCACGGCGTGGCCGCCAGCATGGGGTCGCTTCCGAACAGCATCCGGGTGGACTATCCCTTGAGCTACCGTTTGGCCGACCTGTCGGGCATCCACGTGGAACACGCCGAAACGCCCAATTGGATCATCCTGCAGCATTGGTGGTACTACCTGAGCACGGGAGACCTGAACACTATCCGCCAACGCTGGCCCTACCTGAAGCGCTGCCTGACGGGCCAAGTGCAGGCCGAGGGGAAATATTTCTTCCACCGGGATGAGACCTACCTCTGGTGCCTGGAGTCCCGGGTATTTGATTATGAGACTTATCCCAATTACGACTTATCCACCTACGCCTTCGCCACCGACTCCAGCTTTGACTTCGTGGCCGCCGCCGACCGCTTGGCTTATTTGGGCGGGCTGGCGGGGGAAAAAACCGCCGACATCCGTCAAATGGCGGACTCGGTAAGGGACACCGCTGAAAAAACCTATTGGAACGACAAGGCTCAATATTGGGCGCCCGCCCAGTCCCTGCTGGGCCCGCTTTACAACGCCCCTTACGCCAATATCCTCCTCAACCCCCTTTGGTGCGGCTACGCGCGAAACGACCTCGACCCCTCGGGCGCCACGCCCGAAGCCGAATCAAAGGCGGTTTCGGCCCTGGCGGCGGGTTACCAGTGGCTGGGGAAAAACGACGGTTTTTGGAAGACCACGCCGGCGGTGGATTTTTTCGTGGGGATGAATCCGGGCCAGTTGCTTTACGACCTTTGCAAGGCCCGCCTGCCTTGGGCGGGGAAGGCCTTCGCCCCGGTTTTGGAATTGGCCAGCCCTTCGGGGGATTTCTCCGAAATGTACAGCGGGCAATACCTCCCCTGGAATCCCCCGGTTTGGGGCTTGGGCACCAGCGGAAGGGTACGGCCCTGGGAAGGGGGGCTCAATACCGAATCCTTGTTCGAGTTCGTGACCGGTTTCGCCCCCGACGCGGGGGAGAACCAAGTGGTGCTGGCGCCGCACTTGCCGCCCCGGGAAGACGATTTCGCGGCCCTGCGCTTGCCCGTGGGGGACAAACGGATTTCGCTGGAGCTTCACCGGGTGGATTCGGACAGTTGGCGGGTGGTGACCCGATTGGACCAAGGCCGGTCGCTGAAGGTGATTTTGGATCTTTGGCCCCTGGAAAAACTCATCCATTCGGTGGAATCCAACGGTGAGGCGGCGTGGGACAAAAGCGTCGAGGACAGCAAGGGCTTGGAGGCCCGGCTTCATTTCACTTTGGCCGCGGGGGCGCCCGCGACCTTCGTGGTCCATGAGGCGGGTTCGATTCCCGACGAGCTGAGGAACCCGCCGGCCCCCCGGACATTCACCCCGGCGCCTTTCACCACCGAACGCGCGGACATCCTGCTGCTGACCAGCCCTTCGGCGGTTTTTTCCAGCCATGGCCACGTGGCGCCGGCCAACTTCCTGAAGGTGGGCCGGGAAGAGTGGGCGCTTTTGCGCAAACTCTCGCCCTCGGTGAGCTTCCTGGATTTGGACCTGCCGATTTCGGCCCAGGACGTGGCGGCGGCGCTGCTGGATGACGCGGGCCGCCCCAAGGTCAAGTTGGCGGTTTGGGGAAGGGGCGCCTTGTCCTCCGGCAAGCACGATTTCAAACCCGATTCTTTTTGGGAAAACCCCGAGATCGGCAAGGCCTTTAAAAAGTTCCTGGAAGGGGGCGGAAATGTCCTGATCGGCCCTTCTTATTTGGACCGGGAAATCCAGCCCTCCTGGTTGGTAGACTTGACCCGGGGCGGCTGGGAAGAAGGCGGCCAGGCGGGGATCGCGGTGCCCGCCGTTCCCGCCAAGGAAAAATCACCGCTCACCTTCCTGGACGAGGTGGACGTCGCCAACGCCAAGTCCGAAAGCGACCACGGGGTCGTGATGGAGGGGGCCCTTTCCAGCGACGAGCAGAAACTGTTGGAACTCCCCCGATTGACCAAGACAGTGGACGATGACGGAAGGCTTTTCAAGGGCTTTTACCAGTTCACGGCCAAGACCGAGCCCGGCGAACGCTCCCGGGTGTGGGTGAGGGTCAATACGGGGCTCAACAGCGCCGGTATGGCCCTGATGGTCCAAAAAAACGGGGACTGGGTGCAGGCGGGGGTGCGCACGAAAAACGCCGGCAACGGCTCGAACTTTTTGACTTTTTATTTCGAGGTGCCCGAGACCCTGGTGACTTCCACCCAGACCACTTTCCGGCTTTTGGCGAAAAATGGGGAAGCCATCAACGCCTATCACTTGTGGGTTTTCGGTTTGTCCTCGCCCGGGGGCCAGGCCTTGGCGGAGCAATTGGGCTTCACCGCCCACCAAAGCCTGGGCGGGGTGCGGCATGGGCTGATCGCCCAGGGTGCCCAGTGGCAAAAGCCCGTGCTTTTAAGTCGCGACCCCTCCCAAGCGGCGCTTTTGGTCCAAAAGATCGGCGAGGGCTACCTGGTACGCAGCGAGCTGGCGTTGGAGGATTCGATGAGCCTGATGACGGTCTTGATGAACCACTCCCTTCAGGCGGCGCCGTCGCCGACGGCGCCGCAGCCGTGACGAGGAAGGGCTTGGAAAGCGGGATGAATTTGTTAAAGTAGGGGCCATTGGGAGGGACCGTGAAGACGTCCAAACGCTTGTTTCAAATGGTGGGGGTTTTTGAGAAAGGGAGCGCGCCTTCCAAACCGGGGGAGGCCCGGCCGCTGATCTCCATCTCGGAAACCTTGGTGAAGACCCAGCCCACGATTTGGGTGGTGGTCACCAGCTACCTGATGGCCCTGGTCTTTTCCTTTTTGGTGCACCGATTCTTCCTTTGGTGTCCGCCCTATCTCCAGGAAATCGTCAAGAACCTCCGGGGCCTGCCTTTTACCTGGTTTGAGACGGCGCTTTATTGGCTGGAGCGGGGTGTGATCGTCATCGCCTTTTTAAGCGCCCTGACCCACAATCTTTGGAAGCTGGCCACCCTCTATAAACTCACCGATCACGACATCCAGATCAGCCACTGGTTTCCCACCCGGCACCTGCAGAGCATCCCTTACGGGGCGGTGAAGCGCGTGGGATTCAAACAGGGGTTGCTGGGCGTTCTTTTGAATTACGGCCACGTGGAAATCGACACGGGGAGCGCCCAAGGCCCCCTGCTCTTGGTCAATTGCCCCCGGCCCCAAAAGTTCATGGAAACGCTCCAACATAAGGTCGAGGAAGTGTTGCAGCCCCAACTGCTCCAGAACCGCTCCTAAGGCCCCGTCCCAAGGGGGCTTGGAAGAAACCCCTGAAATCCCTATAATCTCGCCACGCTGTTTCCGGAATAATTAAAAAGGTCACCGCATGCCCCTCTCGGCCGCCAAAAAATCCAAAAAAGAAAAATTCCTCAAGATCGGGAAGGTCACGATGCGCACCCGGGCCCAGGACACCCACGTGGCCGAATCCCAGATCCTGATTTCGCCCAAGAAGGTGAAGGCGAAACTCCCGGGGAATAAAAAGGCCTATGAGACGGTCTTGAAGGGCCGCCGGGAACTGGAAGCCATCCTGGACCACAAGGACCGCCGCTTGTTCGTGGTGGTGGGCCCCTGTTCCATCCATGACCCCCAGGCGGCCTATGATTACGCCACCCGCCTCAAGAAACTGTCCGGCATGGTGAGGTCCACCCTGTTGCTCGTCATGCGGGTTTACTTCGAGAAGCCCCGCACCACCATCGGCTGGAAGGGCTTGATCAACGACCCGGACATGAACGATTCCTTCCATATCGAGAAGGGGATCCTCTTGGCGCGGCGCTTGTTGCTCAAATTCAACGAGATGGGCCTGCCGACTTCCACGGAGGCGCTGGACCCCATCATCCCCCAGTACATCGCGGACCTGATCACTTGGTCGGCCATTGGCGCGCGCACCACCGAGTCCCAGACCCATCGGGAAATGGCCAGCGGCCTTTCCATGCCCGTGGGCTTCAAAAACGCCACCGACGGTAGCATCCAGGTGGCCTTGAACGGGATTAAGGCGGCCCGCACGTCCCATCACTTCTTGGGCATCGACCAGAACGGCAAAACCGCGGTGTTCCGCACCACGGGCAACCCCTATGCCCACATCGTGCTCCGGGGCGGGCACAAGCCCAACTACGACGCCGAGTCGATTAAAGCCTGTGAGGCGGCCTTGGCCGAGGCCCAATTGCCCCCCAACATCGTGGTGGATTGCAGCCATGGAAATTCCAACAAGGATTACCGGATGCAGCCGGTGGTTTTCGACAAGGTGTTGGACCAAATCGTGGAAGGGAACCAGTCCGTCGTGGGGTACATGTTGGAGAGCAACCTGCACGAGGGCAACCAGCCCTTGGTGAAAGATCCCTCCAAGTTGAAGTACGGGGTTTCCATCACGGACGCCTGCATCAACTGGGAATCCACCGAGGAGCTGATCCTGAAAGCCCATGGCCGCCTGAAGAAGGCCTGGAACCGTTAAGCGCGGGGCGTCCATGGCTTCTTTCCCGCTGACCCGGATCCTCACCACCTGGTTCGTCCGCCTTTATTTCGGCATTGAGGTGGAAGGGGAAAACTTCATCCCCGAGACGGGCCCCTTCGTGGTGGTGGCCAACCATGCCAGTTTCCTGGACCCTTTTTTCATCGGTTACGCCAGCCGCCGCCGCCAGGTGGGGTTCATGGCCAAGGAAGAACTCTTCCGCGTGCCCTTGTTCGGCGCCCTCATCCGCCGCTACGACGCTTTCCCCGTCAAACGCGGCCAGCATGACATGGCCGCCGTCCAGCGCTTCCACGATTTTCTGCACCAAGACAAACCCCTTTTGATTTTCCCCGAGGGAACCCGCACCCTAACCGGCGAGCTCCAGAAAGCCAAGAAGGGGGTGGGGTTGCTTTTGTACAACGCCAAGGTCCCCGTGATCCCGGCTTACGTGGGAGGCACCTTCGCGGCTTGGCCCAAGGGAAAACTTTTTCCAAGACCGGGTAAAACCTGGGTGACCTTCGGTCCGCCCATGGACTTGACGGATCTTTATCGTGAAAAGCCGGAAAAAGACACCTACGGGCGGATCGCGGACCGGATCATGGACCGAATTGGTGAATTGCGAAATCGCCGTTCTTCCTGAAACCTTTTCCCTCAAATCAATTTAAGGCCTTTTCGGCTTTTACCGGTTTCTTCCCCTTGGGCTCTGTTATAGAATAATTCGTCAACCAATCCCCTCGACCGGGCCATCCCGCCGAGTGAAAGAACCCGAGGTTTCATCATGAGCGAATCACCCATGCCCGAAATGACGATGGAGGAACTCCTCAACGAGGAAAAAAGGGTCTCCCGGGGCCAAGTGGTCAACGGGGTTGTCGTCAAGATCGAGGCCGACGAGATCATCATCGACGTGGGTTATAAGACCGAGGGCGTGATCCCCAAGCCCGAGTTCCTCGACATTTCGGGCGAACTCACCGTCAAGGTGGGGGACCGGGTGGACGTGTCGGTGGAACGCATGTCCGATTCCAACGGCCGCCTGCAACTTTCCAAGCGCAACGTGGACAAGAGCCGTCTGTGGCAGACCCTGGAAGAGGCCTTCGGCGCCGGGCAGTTCATCAAGGGCCGGGTGACCAAAAAAGTGAACGGCGGCTACCGGGCCGACATCGGCGGCGTGGAGGCTTTTTTGCCCGCCAGCCAGGTGTCGCTGCAAAAGACCACCGACTCGGATGAATATCTCGACAAAATTTACCAATTCAAGATCATTAAAATCGACCGGGCCCGTTCCAACGTGGTCATCTCCCGCCGGCCGGTCCTGGAACTGGAAAAAGACGCCACCCGCCAAAAACGCCTGGCGGAACTCAACCCCGGAGACATTCTGGAAGGCCGGGTCAAGAGCCTGGTCAGCTACGGGGCCTTCATCGACTTGAACGGCGTGGACGGACTCCTGCACATCGCGGACATCGACTGGGGGAGGGTCAACAAAGTCGAGGATTACTTGAAGCCCGACCATCCCATCAAGGTGATGGTGCTCCAGGTGGACCGGGAGAAGGGGAAAATTTCCCTGGGATTGAAACAAATGACGGTGGACCCTTGGGTGGAGGCCGACAAGCGCTACCGCGAGGGGTTGGTGTTGGAAGTCGAGGTCACCCACTTCGCCGATTACGGCGTCTTCGTGAAAACCCCGGACCATTTGGAAGGCTTTTGCCACATCACGGAAATTTCTTGGTCGAAAAAATTGAAGAAGCCCTCGGAGACCTTCAAGATCGGGGACAAGCGCCAAGCCCAGATCATCGACATCGACTTTGAAAAACGCAAGATCAACTTTAGCTTCAAGCGCATGGAGAAGAGCCCCTGGGATCAAGTGTCCCAACGCTATCCCATCGGCGCCACGGTGACGGCCAAGGTCACCAACGTGACCGATTTCGGCTTGTTCCTGGAGATCGAGGACGGCTTGGAAGGGTTGCTCCACCAATCGGACATCAGCTGGGACAAGCGCACCAAGGCCCCCCAGAAAGAGTACAAGATCGGGCAGACCCTCACGGTGAAGATGCTGGCCATCGACCTGGAAAAAAAGCGCATTTCCCTGGGCCTCAAGCAGGTGGAGGGGGATCCATGGGACCAGATCGAGGAAAAATACAAGACCGGCCAAATCCTCACCGCCAAGGTTTCCCGCTTGGTGGAGTTCGGAGCCTTCGTGGAACTGGAAAAAAACGTCGAGGGCTTGATCCACAAGACTGAAATTTCCAATCCGCCGCCCAAGAGCCTGGAGGAGGCCCTCAAGCCCGGCCAAGAAGTGACCTTCAAGGTCATCGGGGTGGATTCGGGCAAGCGCCGGATCTCCCTGAGCCTCAAGGCCTTGACGTCCAAGGGCCAGGAATCCGAACAGCTCGACGAGGAACAGATCGTCCACCGCAAGACCAGCGCCTTCCAAAAAATGCTCAAGAAATTCATGAAGACGGCCAAGAGCGCCGACTCCGAAGACGACGAAGACTTCGAATGACCCCGAAGGCGCCTTCGGCCTTCCGTTGGCTGTTGGGGTTCGCCGGGGTGTTTTTCAGCTGGGCGGGGTCCCAACCGGCTTTTTCAGCTCCCGGCGTGGAACAACCCGACGCCCTGGATCAGGGGCGGATTCTTTTACGGGCTCGGGCCTATGAGTTGGCCCTGAACCGGTTCCTGCAAGTGGAGCGCGACAGCGGCAATCCGGGGGAAAGGGCCCTGGCGCTTCGCATGATCGGGGAAACCCAGTTTCAGAACGCCGATTACGGTTCGGCCTACCAGGCCTACCAGCAGTCCCTGCGCCTGGCGCCCCTCTCCTCCAGCCGCTCCACCTTGGAATTCAAGGCCGCGGTCTCCCTGGTTTACCTCAAGAAATACGACGAGGCCCTCCGGCAATTCGGCCTTTTGGAGTCCCGGATCAAGGACCGTTCCTTCTTGACCGACCTTTATTTCTGGGAAGGCGAGTGTTATTTCCAGACGGGCCGGTATGACCAAGCCCGGCTGGAATATGGAAAAATTTTCGCCACCAACATGAGGTACCCCTATGTTTATTTGGTCCGCTACCTGGATTCTTGGTGCGCCTTCGAGCAAAAAGATTACGACGAGGCCTTGAGGGGGTTTGGGGAAGTGGGGGCCAAAACCGACAATCCCATCCTGAAAAAATTGTCCCTTTTCCAAACCGCCGAGTCCCTTTTCCGCTCGGGCCGTTACGCCGAGGCCGAAAAAACCTACGAGAATTTCCTGGGCCAATATCCGGGGGATCCGCTTCGGGCCGCCGCGCTTTATGGGCTTGGCTGGACCCAGGAAAAGCAAGAGAAGTTGCCGCAGGCCCTTCAGTCCTTCGGGGAAGTCGTGGATCAATATCCCGGGGATCCGCTGGCTCCCTGGGCGGCGGTGCGCCAGGGTGTGGAGGCTTCGGGGAAGGGGGACCGGGCGGGAGCCGAAAAGGACTATCAAAAAGCCCTTTCGCTTTCCCCGGATCGGTCGCCCGCGGACCTGGCCGAGTTCGGCCTGGGTTGGCTTGATTTTTCGGCCGGCCGATATGACCCGGCGGCTTCCCATTTCCAATCCGTGGGCCGACTGGTGCCGGACAGCCAGCTTCGGTGGGACGCCGAGTATTTACGCGCCGGGGCGGCTTATCTCCAAGGCGATTACCCGGGCGCCGAGAAGATATACGAGGGTTGCGCGGCCGGCGCGCCCGCCGACTTGGCCCAGGCTTCCCGTTTCTGGTCGGCCTGGTGCGATTACCATATCGGCCGTTTCCAGGACGCCTTGGATTCTTTCCGGAAGCTCTCCGGCGCCGACAATGGGTTATGGAAACCCCGGGCGCTTTGGGGCGCGGGGGAATGCGCCTACCAGTTGGTGCGCTATGGGGACGCCCTGTCTTTCTATCAGGAAGCCCTTTCGTCCGACGATTGCCCCGTGTCGCTGGAGTGCTTTTCGGGGATCGGTTGGAGCTATTTCCAACAGGAAAAATATTCCCAGGCCTTTGAGGCTTTCCAAAAGGCCGTAACCGTCAGCCCCCATTCGGCCTTGGCCTTCGAGGCCCAATTGCGGTCCGGGGATTGCCAATACAACCTGCACCAATTCGACCAAGCCCAAGTCCAATATCAAAAGGTCCTCCAAACCCACGCGGGGCCGCCTTATGAGTGGGACGCCCTGGAGCAACTGGGTTGGTGCGCTTACCGGTCGGAGGATTTCACCCAGGCGGTCCAACAATGGAGCCGCTTGGCGACCCTGGCGGGGGCGGAGGACCGCAAACCCCGGCTCTTTTATTGGATGGCCTGGGCTTATTTCCGCGACAAGCAATATCAAAAGGCCGCCGATCAGTTTAAGGCCGTGGAAAGCGCTTTCCCCGGCGATGCCCTGGCGCCCGAGTCGCACTTGCGGGAAGGGGATTGTTATTTCAACTTGAAGGATTTTCACCAGTCCCAGCAAG
>DATKNU010000159.1:0-3587 GCA_035541195.1 bacterium | reverse complement strand
ACGACGGCCCGGCGGACGGCGCCCGCTTCCAACATCCCATCGGGCTGGCCTTTCACGACGGCGCCGTCTATGTGGCCGACACCTACAACAACCGGGTGCGCCGCTTCGACCTTAAGACCCAACGCGTTTCGACTTTACTGGGCGGCCGGGAGGCGGGATTCAAGGACGGGGACGCCGCCGCCTCGCTTTTAAATGAGCCCTGCGGTCTGGCCTTCGCGGGGGACAAGCTCTATATCGCCGACACCAACAACCAGGTCATCCGGGTCTTTGATTTTAAGACAAACCAAATCAGCTCGCTGACGCTCACCGGCTTAAGCCATCCCGGCGCCATGCCGCCCGCGCCCCAGGCCCCGGGGGAAACCCTTCCCGCCCAAACCGCCGGGCCCGGCGAAGGCACCCTGACCTTGACCCTCAAGCTTCCCGAGGGGACCGGCGTCAACCCGGACGCGCCTTCCCTCTTGGAAGTCGCCTCGAAGGACGGCGCGGTCGCCAAGCCTTCGGCCCCGGATTTTCCCGTCACGGAAACCACCGTGACGCTGCCCTTGACCCTCGCCCCGGGACAAACCGAGCTTTCCCTCAACCTCACCCTCTTTTATTGTTCCCACGGACAGCAGGCCCTCTGTTATTTCAAGCGCGCCTCGCTGAAGCTGCCCTTGACCGTCGCGCCCGGCGGGCCCAAGGCCCTTTCGCTCTCCTACGCCCCGCGGTAGGAAAGGGCTTTCCCCGGGGAGGCGCAAAATCCCTTGACCGGCCTTGGGCGCCCCTTTAGGCTTTCCCCATGCAAAAGCTCATCGCTTTCCTGCGTTCGCCCTCGTCCTTCCTGAAATCCAAACCCAACCTGCGTTTGTGGCTCAACTGGAGCGGCCAAAGGGGCTTGCCCTGGTTCGTGAGGGGCGACCTGGACGGCTTCTTCGGCCTCTTCATGGACAATTTGCTCCAACTCATGCTCATCGGCGGGCTTTGCGGCTTCTTCTGCGGCTTTTCCGCCGACTTCATCACGGGGCAAATCCTGCCCGGCGCGGCCCTGTCCATCCTCTTGGGCAACCTCTTTTACGCCTGGCAGGCCAGGCGCTTGGCCCTTCAAACCGGACGCGCCGACGTCACCGCCCTTCCCTTCGGCATCAACACGCCCAGCCTCATCGCCTTCATCTTCCTCATCATGGCGCCCGTCTACCGGGAGACCAAGGACTGGCACCTGGCTTGGCAGGCCGGGCTCTTCGCCTGCCTCTTGAACGGGCTGATGGAAATCGCCGGCGCCTTCGTGGGCGATTGGTTGCGGCGCAACACGCCCCGGGCCGCCCTGCTTTGCGCCCTGGCCGGGGTGGCCATGACCTTCATCTCGATGGGCTTCATCTTCCAGGTCTTCGCCCATCCCCTGATCGGCCTGGTGCCCATGCTGCTGATCCTCATCAGCTACGCGTCCCGGGTGAAGTGGCCCCTCGCGCTTCCGGGCGGTTTTTTCGCCGTGGCGCTGGGCACGGTCCTGGCCTGGGTTTTCCACGCGCTCAACGGCGCGCCCATGACCGTCTCGACCGACCCCATCCATTGGTCCTTTAACTCGCCCAAGCCCGTCCCGAACGATCTTTTCGCCCTGCTGACGAGCCCCACGGGCTGGAAATACCTGGCGGTCATCCTGCCCATGGGCCTTTTCAACGTCGTGGGTTCCCTGCAAAACCTGGAGAGCGCCGAGGCCGGGGGCGACCGTTACCCCACGAAGTCCTCTCTCTTGGTCAACGGCTTGGCGACGGTTTTGGCGGCCTTTTTCGGCAGCGCCTTCCCCACCACGATCTACATCGGCCACCCGGGGTGGAAATCCATGGGCGCCCGGCACGGCTATTCCATCTTGAACGGGCTCGTGATCAGCCTGCTTTGCCTGGTGGGCGGCGTCACCTTGCTGCTTAAGTTCATCCCCCAGGAATGCATGCTGGGCATTTTGCTCTGGATCGCCATCATCATCACGGCCCAGGCCTTCCAGGAAATTCCTCGGGAACATGCCCTGGCGGTGGCCTTTGGGCTCATTCCGGCTTTCGCGGCTTTCATTTTAGAATTGGTGGTGGAACCCACGCTGGAGGCGGCGGGGCTCCCCCTGGCCTCGGCGGTGGACAAGCTCAATGCCGCCGGGCTTTCCATCCAGGGCGTCATTTACCTGAACCAAGGCTTCCTTTTGACTTCGATGATTTTCGCGGCCACCCTGGTTTATTTGATCGAGCGCAAGTTCCTCAAGGCCGCCCAATGGCTTTTCGCGGCCAGCGCGCTTTCGCTCCTGGGATTCATCCACGCCTACCACCTGACGGCCGAGGAAGGCTTGCAGAACAAATTCGGCCTGGTCGCCGCGCCCGAATTCGCCTTTGTCTACGCTTTGGTGGGGGGCCTTCTGGTCTTGCTTCATTACCGGGCCAAACTGGACGGACGGCCCCGTAAGCGCAAGGCGAGGAAGCCGGTCCCGCCCCCGCCGCCCAAACGATCGGTCGGTTACCTATGAAAAGATTCCTGATCGGCTTAGCCGCCTTGCTTCTCGCGTCCCCGCTCTTGGCCCAAAGCCCCTTGTCAAGCCCGGCCGCCAGTCCCACGGCCTCGCCCGCGCCGGCGGCCGAGAGCCCCATGGACGAGGGCCATTTCACCTGGCAACAGCCCTCCCAAGCCGACGGCATCCTGCTTTATTGGTCCAAGGTGGAAGGAACGGACATCGTGGCCTTCAAGGGGGAAGGCATCGTGGACGCGCCGATGGACAAGGTGGCCACCATCATCACCGACACCACCCGGGGCACGGAATGGATCGACGGATTGGTGGCGTCGAAGGTCCTGCGCCGCACTTCGGACAGCGACTTCATCGAGTACGACCACCAGGGCGTGCCCTTCCCCTTCGACCAACTCATTTCGGACCGGGATTTCGTGTCGCGGGTGACCGTCACGGCGGACCCCGCGGTGCACGGCCTCACCATCCGTTACGTGTCCACCGAGGACGAGTCGATGCCGCCCTTGAAAAAATACGTGCGGGGGGAATTGCGCTACTGCCTGTTCCGGCTCATGCCCATGACGATGCCGGGCCAGACCTACGTGGTGGCCGAGGTGGACGCCGACCCCAAGGGGCACCTGGCGCCCTGGCTGGTGAATTTCTTCCAGGAAGGCTGGCCCCATACCACCTTCCAAAACCTCCGGCGGGAAGCGCAAAAAACCGACATCAAGCCCTTCCCCTGGATCGACGCGCTGGTGGACTCCACCGGCCCCTTCGCTTGGGCCCCGCCCGAGGAAAAACCCGCCCAACCCAAGGGCAAACCCCGGCGTTTGCTTAATTAACTTTTGGGCCCCCGTCGGGCGAAGGCCCGGCGCCGGAAGCGGATTTTTGAATCACGCTGATTTGGCCGTTTTCTTCCAAAATGGCGTAGCGGACTTTTTCAATGTCCACGATCCCGCTTCGGCGCAAAGCCGCCTGCAGGTCCTCCATGGCGATATGTTCCCGCGCCATGCGCTCCTGGAACACCTTTCCATTGTGGACCAAGAGGGTGGGCTCCCCGGCCATCACCCGCCGCAGGGATTTGGAGCGGGAGGTGAAGGCCACCAACCCGTAATTGAGGGCCAGGATCACC
>DATKNU010000158.1:0-17242 GCA_035541195.1 bacterium | reverse complement strand
AGCTGGGGGATCGGGCGGGGGCCGGGAAGGATTTTGCGCTGGCGGCGGCCTGCCGTCCCAATTACACTAACGCGCCCGTAACCCCCTCAGGAGCCGCCCACCCATGATTGAGGCTTTAATTTTCGACTTCGACGGTTTGATCCTCGACACCGAGATGCCCGATTACCGGGCCTGGCAGGAGACCTACGCGGCCCACGGTTTGGAATTCCCCCTGTCCCGCTGGGCCCTGCGGGTCGGCACCGTCTCCTCCCTTTTCGACCCTTACGCCCATTTGGAAGAGACCTTGGGCCGAAAGCTTGACCGCGCGGAAGTTTTAGGCCGGCAAAGGGCCCGCAACCTGGAGTTGGTGGCCCAGGAATCCGTGCGGCCCGGGGTGCGGGATTACCTGGATGAGGCTTACCGGATGAAGTTGCGGGTGGCCGTGGCCTCCAGTTCCACCCAGGGCTGGGTGGTGGGCCATTTGTCGCGGCTGGAACTGGCCGATTACTTCCATTCCATCCGTTGCCGGGAAGACGTGGCCCGGGTCAAGCCCCACCCCGACCTCTATGAGGCCAGCCTGGAAATCCTGGGCCTCAAACCTTCCCAGGCGATCGCCTTCGAGGATTCCCCCAACGGCATCAAGGCCGCCAAGGCCGCGGGGCTTTATTGCGTGGCGGTGCCCAATGAATTGACGCGGCAATTGGATTTGGACTCGGCGGGCGCCGACCGGCGGATTGAATCGATGGGGGACCTGAACCTTCGCCAGCTCCTGCACGAAACCGAGCGCGGCCTCCGGGCCTAGGCCCCCGCTTAATTGGAGGAAGCTTGTCCCGGGGGCGGGGCCGTTGGGGGGGCCGGCTGGCTTTGGCCATATTGTTGCAGCCAAGCCTTCAATTGGGCGTCCAGGGGGTTGAGCTGGTAGGCTTTTCGGAAGGCCGTGACGGCATCGGCCTTGTCCCCTAATTGCAGGTAGCAGTCGCCGGATTTGCGGTAGGCGTCGGCATTGCCGGGTTCGGCCTCGATCGCGGCCCGGAAACGGTCCAAGGCCCCCTTGAAGTCCCTCGAGTTGAAGAAGGTCATTCCCTGCTGGATGAGGTCGGCGGCGGTGGCCACCGTTTCCCCGGTCACCTGCAGTTCCACCCGGCGGTTTTTGGACCGGCCCTCGGGCGTGTCGTTGGTGGCGATGGGGTTGGTCTCGCCCAGGCCCTTCACGGACAGGCGCTTGGGGTCGATGCCCGACTGGACCAAGTAGTCCTTGACGGCCTCGGCCCGGCCCAAGGAAAGCTCCTGGTTGTCCTTATACTTGCCCCCCGGCGCCACGGGCTGGTTGTCCGTGTAGCCGATGATGGTGATCCAGCTGTCCGGATATTTTTTCTGGATGGCCTGCACGGCCTGCTGGATGGAGTCGTAACCCCTTTCCATCAACACATCCTGGCCTGAGTCGAACAAAAGGTCGCCCGCGATGGCCTGGCTATAGGCGAAAGGCACCTTGGCGGGGATGTGGATCTTGCGCACAAAAACCGCCCGCGGATTGGGCGTGGACAATTGGTCGTCATCGTCCTTGACCTGGAAGTCCATCACGTACTTGCCCTCGGGAACGGGCCCTCCCGGGCCCGAGCCGTCCCAGGTGAAATTCGCCGGGGGCGTGCCTTTGCCGGAAAGGATCTTCACGATTTGGCCGCTTCCATCCGTGACCGTGACCCGCCATCCCTCGATGGGTTCCTGGCTGACCTCTCCCAGGGAAACCTTGAGGACCTGGCGGCCCAGGTAAAATTCAGGCGGCGCGGTGATGGAAGTGGTCGGCGGCGCTTCCCCGCCCGGCGTCAGGATGTTCAAGGTGATGCGGTGGGTGTCGCCCAAAACGCCGTAAGGCACGAAAGCGTAGTCCAATCCGGCCTGGACCCCGATGAATTGGTGGGTCAGCCCCACGCCCAGGGTGGCGCCGGAGAGCCCGCCCAGGTCGCTGTTGACCGTGGAATAACCCGCCCGAAGCGCCAGACTGTCCTTGCCCATGCGGATCTTGTACTCGGCGCCCACGTTGATCTTGAGTCCGGTGTCGATATAACCCGTGGTGCCCGCGGCGAACAAGAGATAATCCTTCTTGTCCAGGATCTTGGTCAGCTTATAGGAGGCGCCCAGCTCATAGCTCAAGGGCTGGCCGAAATCCTGCACGTTGGTCCCAAGGTTGAGCAAGGTGGCGCCCACGTAAAACTTGCGGTGCTCCAGCTCATACAAATAACCCAAATCCACCGAGAACCCCGCGCTGCCGAACTGCACCACGTTCTGGCCCACTACGGTGGCCCGGACGCCGAAGAGGGATTTTTGGAAGAAGTCCCCGCCGATCCAACGCCCCAGCCGCTGGGCATAGGCCACGCTGCCGGCGAAGTCCGAGGCGCTGACCAGGCTGCCGTAACCGGCGAAAGCGCCCGAAGAGGTTTCCAAGCTACTGGCGAAATTACCCGTACCCAAGTAGGACAAGCTTCCCCCGAAGGCGCCGTCCATGTCCATGTCCTGGCTGAAGGCGAAGAACTCGCTGTCCACGCCGTCGATCCATTCGGCGTGGGTCAAGGAAAACTGGGCGCCGTCAGCCAACACCAGCCCCGCGGGGTTCCAAAAGACGGCCGTGGCGTCGTCGGACACCGCCGTGAAGCTGCCGCCCATGGCCGAGGCCCGGGCGCCCATGCCGATCTTGAGGAAGTTGGTGCTGGTACTGCCCGCGCCCTGGGCGAAACCAAGGGCCGGGGAGCCAAGGACCGTCAGACCCCCAAAGAAAAAAGCCAGGGCCCGGAAAGCGCGTCGGAAAGAAGAGTAGGGTTTCAAATGTGGTTCATCCTCGGATTTTTCAAAAAGCCGATTGGGTGCTTCTTAATTATTGGAGATCAATCATTGACGATCAGCAATTTCCCGCGCAACAACACCTTCTTGCCTCTTTGAACCAGGTAGTAATAAATGCCCGAGGAAGAAAGATGGCCGTTCTTGTTCTTGCCGTCCCAGGTTAAAAGGCCGCCGCCCGCGCTTTGGGTGACCTCGGCCACGATCTCGCCGGACACCGTATAGAAGCCCACGCTATCCCCGGCCAAAAGGCCCGAAATCTTCAAGGTGCCGCCCACGGCATATTTGGGGTTGAAGGGCACGGGCCAGACCAAGATGGGAGGCACGGGCGTGTCGGTGGCCGTGGGAGGCGGAATCGTGGGGGTCACGGTGGGGGTGAGGGTGATGGTCGGGGTGAGGGTCTGCGTCACCGTGGGGGTGAAGGTCGGCGAAAGCGTGGGGGTGAGCGTGGGGGTTTGGGTGAAAGTCGGGGTCACGGTGAGCGTCGGCGTAAAAGTCGAGGTGGGCCCGGGCGTGGGGGTCATGGTCGGCGTGGGCGTGATACAGGAGCCCGTAACCGTCAAGTTGACCGTATTGGAAACCGTCGTGGGGGCCGTGAGCGAGCTCATGGAGAACTGGTTTGAAATGGGGCCCGGGCAGGACACCAAACCCCACCAACTCAGCGGCGCGGATTGGGAAAGGACGGTGCCGGGGAAACTCCAACCCAAAGTGGGGGCCCCGGTGGTCGGCGCCACGCTGGAGCCCTGGTAGGTGATGCCCGAAGGCACCGCATCGGTGATCTGGTAATTAATGATGGGGCCCCCGCTGTAAACCTGAAGGTTGCCAAAGTAGTCGGTTCCCGCGGTTTCATCCGTCTGCCAGCCCTGCAACCATCCGCCGGAACAACCCGACAGGATCGGCGCCGTGGTATTGGGGTCGGTAAAAGTGAAGGTGCTGGCCGCGGAAGGGTTGTCCCTGGGCCAGATGGCCGCCGTGTAAACGATGCTCCCGCTGCCGGAAAACTGGACATTCACGTTCACCGTGTACCAAACGTTCGCGTTGACCGTAAAGGCCGTGGTCCCCAGGATGCTGGGCGCCGCGCAACAACTGTTGTTCTTTTGGATGAAGAAAAAATCCGGACTGGAATCCTTCGAGATCGCGGCCTTCAGGGTGACCCCCGCGGCGGTGTTGACCGCCAAGATCATGTGGTCGTCGCCGCCGGTATTGGAGGCCGTCGGAACTTCCAGGTCCCCTTGCACGGTGAAACCGTCACAAATGTTGACGCCCGGACCGGTCCGGATCAGTTCCGGATAATCCCCGTGGCTTCCATCGGAGGCCAGGGCCGAGTTCCCGGAAATATAATGGTTCCCCTGGGAATCGGTTTGGACCGTCCAGGTTCCCGGGTCATTTGAATAAGCCGCGGCCGGATAAATCGTGTAGGCGGTCCCGTCAAATCCCGTAATGGCCGTCCCGGAAGTTCCGACCGTATCATTCAGGTAGGAATCGTAAATCTGCAGGTTGTTGCCGGTGGCGCTCCAAGCCAGGCTATAAGTCACCGGGCTGCCCGCGGCGGCCGACGACGTGGATTCGCTCTTGGTCAGTGTCATTTGGGGCGGCAACACCGTCACATTGACCGCGTTGCTGGAAGTCGTCCCGATTTGATCGGTGGAACCGGTGGCCGTGTTGGAAATGACCGTACCGCTGACCGCCGCCGAGTCGACTTGAGCCAGGAACCAAGCCGTGCCTGTGGTGGCCGCGCCCGCTACCGCCGGACCCAAGTTCCAAGTGATCGTGCTGCCCGGGCTGGTCCCGCCAAAGCTTCCGCCGGGGCTGACCTGCACCAAAGTGGTGTGGGCCGGGACCAAATCATTTAAAACCAAGTTGGTGGTGTTCACGAGCGAATAATTGAGGTTGAAAAGGATCAACCCCGCGGGGGACGCGACGGTGGAACCCGCGCTCTTGGTGATGGAAAGGGCCGGCGGCGGCAAGGGGAGGGTGATCACCGCATAGGTCACCGCGTTGGCCGCGTTGCCGCAACCCACGTAATAGGAGTTCTCTTCCACGATCAGGTTATAGTTGCCCCCGCTCAAGCTGGCGGGAATGGTGACATTGAAAACTTGAGTGGCCGGACAAGTCGGGGTGCCGCCGGTGCCGACTCCCGCCCAACCATTTCCCGAATCCGAAGCGTCGTTGACCGAGGAACTCACCGGACTCACACCGGTGGGGCTGGTATTGGAATCCACCAGGAATTCCTGGTTGGCCGCCGGACAGCTTTGAAAAGTCGTGAAATTGGGGTTCAAGCCGACATGGAAAAAGGGGACGTCATAGGTCGCCGAATCACAATAAACAACGGTCACACCCACCGTGGATCCCGCCGTTGGATTATTGGTGGAAAGGTACAAACCGCTGAAAGTCACGGGCGGATTGGCCCATGCCGGGGCAAGGGCGCCGAGCCAAAAAACCAAGGATCCTAACAATAAGCGCAAAGGACGGTATTGAAATGGTGATTTCATGGAGACCGCTTCTTTAATGAAAATTGAAAACGTTTTTATTCGGAACCCACCCAGCTAAAGGGGTTCGGCTCGGGCCTTTTCGGGACCGTCTATAAATATAGCACTTTTTGTTGATTTTGGTAAAAGGTTAAAACAAACAGGATGTTGGGAAAAAGCCCCTTGGGGTCCGAAGAAAAAACCCTAAATGTCCGGGCTCCCGCCCCAAAGCTTCATTCCGCCATGCCCCAAGCGGCTCTTGGTATCCACCCATATTTCCCCGCCTAGGTCGGTCCAACGGCGGCAAAAGGCCCGGTCATCGGCCAGGTACTCCCCGCTTTGGGCGTCGAGCCAACAATTAAAGAGGGCTGAGCGCTGGGAATTGGCCGCCAAGGGGTCCCCCGCGATGAAGCCGCCTAAATAGCGAAGTTCAGGATAAGCCTCCACCATCTTCAGGAGGGCTTCGCGTTTGATGAGCAGGAAGCCCGCGCCCACCCAAAGGGCCCGCGTAAAACCTGATTTTTCCTCAAGGGGCCGCCGGGGCTCGTAATCATAGACCGGGGCGCCTTCTTGCTTGCGCGGACAGGCTCCCGCCGAAAACTCAAAGCCCGACTCAAGCAAGCGCAAAGCGTCGATGGGCGCGAAGGCCACATCGGCGTCCACCATTAAAAGATGGGTCGCGCCGGGGGTCGCCAAAAATTGGGCCGCCACCTGCTGGCGGGCCCGTTGGATCAAGGCGTCGCCGGATTGCAGGATGTAATGAAAGGGGATGGCCTTGGCCGCGCAGGCTTCTTCCAAAGCCAAAACGGATTTCGCGTAAGGCAGGCTGACCTGCCCGCCGAAAGCCGCCGTTCCCAGCGCCAGGGACAGGGGCGCCGTCACGCGCCGCCTCCCGGGGCCGGACTTTCGCTCACGCCCGGATGAGCCGAAAGGTCGCCGTGGAAAGCCGCGGGACCCACATGGGTCAGGCGGCTTCGAAGATCCACCCAAATTTCCCCGCCGGTGTCGGTCCAGCGTCTGCAAAAGCTGTAGTCTTCCGGCAGGAAAGCCCCGGCCTCCAGCAGGCAATCAAAAAAGGCGTAATAGAATCCCCCGGCGCCGTAACGCAAATTCGGGTAACGGACGGCCAAGGTCTCGAAGACTTCCCGGCGCGCCATGAGGAACCCCGTGCCGGCGTAATTGGCCCGGGCGAAGTCCTCCCGCACCTCGGTCGGAGTCCGCGGCTGGAAGACGTAGGAAAAAGAAGCGGGCTCCAATTTTTCCGCATGGGTGGGCGCCAACTCCCGGATCCTTTGCCAGTGGATTTTTTTCAGCGGGTAGGCGGCCGCCGTGACGGGGGCCTTAAAGTGAAGGAGCCTGAAAACCTGGTCGGGCTCAAAACCGATATCCGCGTCCAGGAACAAAAGGTGGGTGGCCGCCGGAAGGGCCATGAAGCGCGCCACCAATTCCTGGCGGGCCCGGGTGATGAGCGCGTCGTCCCCCGCCGTGAGGAAGGTCAGCGCGAGGCCCTTTTGCCGGCAGGCGCGCTGAAGCTTCAGGCAGGAAGTGAAAAAATCGGTGGTCAAGAGCCCGCCGTAACAAGGCGTGGCCACCACCAGATGGATCGGCGTGTCGGGCAAGAAAGCCTCTTAAAAGAATCAGCTTAAAAAGGTTGGTTTGTAGCCGATCTTGTATTTTTTGAGCCGATAACCCAGTTGGCGGGGCGTGATGCCGAGGATCTTGCAGGCTTTCGCCTGCACGCCGCCGCAGCGTTCCATGGCGTCCATCACCTGTTTCTTTTCCAGGTCCGCCAGGGTGCCGTCGCCCTTGGCGCCCGCCGCGGGCCCCTCTTCGGGCATCTCCTCCACTTTCCAGGGGGCGCTGGTGTGGTAAGTGTTCAGCGGCAGGGGGATGTCCTCAATGGACAAGTTGTCGGATTTGGACATGACCGCCATGCGCTCGATGGTGTTTTCCAATTCCCTCACGTTTCCCGGCCAGGGGTGATTGACCAGCTTGACCATCACCTCGGGGCTCAAGCGGAACCGCGTCTTGTTTTCACCGTTGTACTTTTGCAGGAAATGGTTGAGCAGCAGGGGGATGTCGTCCTTACGCTCCCGCAAGGAAGGCAGGAAGATGGGCACCACGTTGAGGCGGTAATAGAGGTCCTCGCGGAACTTCCCTTCGCCGATGGCCCGCTCGAGGTTCCGGTTGGTGGCGGCGATGATGCGCACGTCCACCGACAAGGTCTTGGAGCCGCCCACGCGCTCGAATTTGCGTTCCTGCAGCACGCGCAAAAGCTTCACCTGGGTGGCCAGGGAAATATCCCCGATCTCGTCGAGAAACAGGGTGCCGCCGTCGGCCAGCTCGAAGCGGCCCTTCACCAGGTCCGAGGCGCCGGTGTAGCTCCCCTTTTCGTGGCCGAAGAGCTCGCTTTCCAACAGGGTTTCGGGCAGGGCCGCGCAGGAGACCTTGACGAAGGGCTTGTCCGCCCGGGGGCTGTTGTAATGGATGGCGCGGGCGATGAGTTCCTTGCCCGTGCCGGACTCGCCCCGGATGATGACGGTCGAGCGGGTGGCCGCCACCTTTTGCACGGACTTATAGACGTCCACCATCAGCTTGGAGCCGCCCACGACGTTTTCCAGCCGATAGCGCCCCTTCAGCTCGCTTTGCAGCTCCCGATTCTCCTCCATCAGCCTTTCTTTTTCCTTCTCGATCATCTGGTGGATCTTTAAATTTTGCCCGATCAGGGACGCCACCACGGTCAAGAGCCTCACGTCCTCCTCAAAAGCCACGTCGGCGTCCTTGAAAAGCCGGTCCACCGAAAGCACGCCCAGGGTCTCGCCCTTGACCTTGATGGGCAGGCAAAGGAAGGAGACGTTCTGGCGCTTCACGTCGCCGCGGGACTTGGTGCGGTTGAGGAAGAGCGGTTCCTTGCCGATGTCGGGGATGATCATGGGCTCGCCCTTTTCCACCACCTTGCCGGTCACGCCCTCGCCGATCTTGTACTTGCCCCGGGAGATCTCCTCTTTGGTCAGGCCGTGGGCCGCGGCGATGCTCAACTGGCCCGTCTCCTTGCTCAGCAGGGTGACCGTGCCCCGGTTCATCTCCAGCTTCTTGGAGAGGATTTCCAGGATCTGGTTCAAGACCGACTTGAAGTCAAGGGTTGAGGCCATGGCATGGCTGATCTCGTAAAGGGCGGTCAATTCTTGGATTTTGCGGATGAAGCGTTTTTGGTTTTCGGCCATGGTTTCCTCGAGGGGATGGGCGTAAAAGGCGTTTTTGACCATTTTGTCGGATTATGACACTTCTGGGCAGTGGGTCAATTTGAGCATAAGCCTACAATTTCGTCAATCGGCAAAGAAAAGGCGCCACCCCCGGGGCGACACCCTCCTTGGCCGGGGCGCGTCTAATCGGCGAAGATTAAAAATGTCTTTTAATTGGGATTTAACAAAAACCCAAACTTATCGGACGCTTATAATCGAAACGGAACTATGAAAAAAATCCCGACGCTTCTCCTACTTCTACTGGCGGCCGCCGGCTCCGCCCGGGGGGCCCAAGACACCCTGACCTGGGACCAGGCCTTGAAGGAAGCCGCCCAAAACAATCGCGATCTTTTGGCCGCCGAGCAAACCGTCAAGGCCCTGGAGGACGCCCACCAAGCGGCCTTGGGCCAGTTCTTCCCCCAAATTTCACTGGGCGCTTCCTGGGGCCGCGGCGGAACCGGCGGGCTCAACGACGCCCTTGATTCGCCCGCCTATCACCAGAACTCAAACCTCAGCCTCAACCTGCACCAGGCCATCTTCTCGGGCTTTTCGGACATCGCCTCGGTGGACGCCTCCAATGCCCGGTTGGACCAGGCCCGGGCCGAGCTCGACCAGGCCCGCGCCCAGGTCTCCCACGATTTGAAGGACGCCTTTTATCAATTGCTCTTCGCCCAAAAACAAATCGAGCTGCTCCAGCAGATCCTCGCCCGGGACAAGGCCAACCAGGACTTGGTCCAGATGAACTTCGACGGGGGCACGGACAATAAAGGTTCCCTGCTGCAGGCCCAGGCCGCCGTGGCCCAGGACCAATTTTCGGTGGACCAGGCCCAAAGGGCCTTGCGGGTGGATGAGCGCCAGCTGGATCAGGTCTTGGGGCGCTCCCCCATGGCGGACCTTTCGGTCATCGGGGATTTTGAAACGCCCACCCTTCCCGACGCGGCTCCCGACTTCCTGAAATTGACCCTCCTCACGCCCGCCCACCGGGAGGCTGTGGCCCAATTGGGCCTGGCCGACAGTTCCTACGTGAGCGACCGGGGGGCCTTCCTGCCGACCCTTTCGGCCGACGCTTCCCTTTCGCGGGGCGGATGGAATTTCTCCAATGACACCCCGGCCTGGTCCGCCGGGCTCAACCTGAGCCTGCCGCTCTTCACGGGCGGCCAAGACCTCTTCAACTTCAAGTCCGCCGAGGAGTCCAAGCTGGGCGTGAAGGACCAATTGGAAAGCTCGGACATGAAAACCGAGCAAAGTTTGGAAAACGCCTACGCGGCTTTCGAGGACGCGGTGGGCGAGATCCAAGTCCAGCAGGTCCAGGTGGAAGCCGCCCAGACCCAGGAAGAGATCGCCAAGGCCGAATACTTGAACGGCTTGCTTATTTTCCAGAACTGGAACCAAATCGAGAGCGCCCTCACCAACCAGCAAAAACAGCAGCTCAACGCCATGCTCACCATCAAAACAGCCGAGGCCGCCTGGCAATTGGCCGAGGGAAAGGGAGACATTCCATGAAGGGCTTCAAGACCATCACCGGGGGGGGCCTGGCCCTGCTGCTTTTCGCCGGTTGCTCATCCGCCCCCAAACACGCCGGCGGCTTCAAGACCGTCCCCGTGGGGCGGGACGACCTGCAGATCACGGTTTTAGCCACGGGCAACGTCCAGCCCCAAAACCAGCTTGCCATCCTGCCCCCCATCGCGGGCCGCATCGAGAAGATTTTCGTGCGGGAGGGCGACTACGTGAAGAAGGGCCAAAAGCTCATGGAACTCAGCTCCACGGAACGGGCCACCTTGCTCGACGAGGCCGCCTCCAAGGGCCCGGACGAGCTCGCCCATTGGGAGCAGCTTTACCAGGCCACGCCCTTGCTGGCCCCCGAGAACGGCCAGATCATCTACTTGCCCACCGTGCAGGGGCAGATCGTGAGCACGGGCACCAGCCTCATGGTCATGTCCGACCATTTGATCGTCAACACCCAGGTGGATGAGACCGACCTGGCCCAGGTGAAGCTGGGCGGGGACGCCACCATCGACCTGGACGCTTACCCGGACCAGGACATCGACGCCAAGGTGCGCCGCATCTCCTTCCAGTCCACCCTGGTCAACAACGTCACTACTTACGAGGTGGACGTCTGGCCCGACAAGGTGCCGGCCTTCATGCGCAGCGGCATGACCGCCAACGTCACCTTCAACGTGGCCGAGAAGGACGATGTGCTGGTGGTGCCTTCCGAGGCCATCCAATCCACCCCCGACGGCCAATCCTTCGTGCTGATGGCCCCGGCCAAAAGCGGGGATAAGCCCGCCACCCAAGTCATTCAAACCGGCATCACCGACGGAAAGGAAACCGAGATCACCGCCGGCCTCAAGGAAGGGGACAAGATCGTCATTAAGACCTTCACCGCCGGGCAATATTCGGCGGCCTCCAAAGGCAGCAATCCCTTCATGCCCAGCGTCAAGGGAACCGGCGGCGGCAACCGTGGCGGCGGGGGCCATTAAACAGGAGTTCTAAGTGCTGGGTTTTGGGTTTTTAGTTGGGGAATGGTTTTCCACCTTCGGGGTAAAGACCCGCCGACACTTTAAGCCGAAAACTTAGGACTCAAAATTTTCGCGAGGCTTCATGGGCATCATCGAAATCAAAAACCTCCATAAGGTCTACACCATGGGCGACAGCGAGGTGCGCGCGCTCAACGGCGTCTCGCTGACCATCGAGCCCGGCGAGTTCGTGGCCATCATGGGAGCCTCCGGATCCGGCAAGTCCACCATGCTGCAAATCCTGGGATTGCTGGATTCCCCCACCTCGGGCTCCTATAAGCTCATGGGGCGGGAAGTCTCCACCCTGGGCGAGGACCAACTGGCCTCCATCCGTAGCCAAACCTTGGGTTTCATCTTCCAGATGTTCAACTTGCTGCCCCGCACGTCCTCGTTGGAACAAGTGGCTTTGCCCCTGCTTTACGCCGACCCCCGCCAACCCCACGGGGACCCCAAGAAGCTACTCAAGATGGTGGGCCTGGAAAAACGCCTGGGCCACAAACCCAACGAGCTTTCGGGCGGCCAGCAACAGCGCGTGGCCATCGCCCGCGCCCTGACCAACCAGCCCAAGCTCATTTTGGCCGACGAACCCACCGGGAACCTGGATTCCAAAAGCTCCGAGGACATCATCGGTTTCTTGGGGCAGATGAATTCCCAGGGCATCACGGTGGTGCTGGTCACCCACGAGCCCGACATCGCGGCCCACGCCCGGCGCATCATCACCATGAGGGACGGCAACGTCTTATCCGACGTCAAAAACCCCAAATCGAAAATCCCGGCCCCCAAGAGGGTGGTGGCGCCCGAGTTGAAGGAGAAATCCGCCGACCACACCCGGGTCAATTTCCAGCAAGGGAAGGAATATTTCAAGCAGGCTATCCGGGCGCTCATGGCCAACAAGGTGCGCTCGGCCCTGTCGGTCCTGGGCATCCTGATCGGCGTGGCGGCGGTCATCGCCATGCTGGCGGTGGGGACCGGCGCTCAAAAATCCCTGGAGCAACAACTCTCGTCCCTGGGCACCAACCTGCTCACCCTCATGCCGGGTTCCCTGCAGGTGGGCGGCGTGCAACAGGGCGTGGGCGGAACCAGCCGCATCACCTTGAAGGACGCCGCCGCTTTGGCGTCGGTCCCCATGGTCAAGCGGGTGGCCCCCGAAGCCAACGGCCACGTACAGGTGACCTACGAGGACAAGAACTGGAGCACTTCCCTGACCGGCACCACCCCCAATTACGCCCAGATGAAGGCCGCGGTGCCCCTCTATGGCCGCTTCATCACCAACGACGACGTCAAGAAACGCAACCGCGTTTGCCTTCTGGGGTTGACCGTCATCAAGAACCTCTTCGGCGACAACGCCAACCCGGTGGGCCAGTGGGTCAAGATCAACCGGGTCAGCTTCCAAGTAGTGGGCGTTTTGCCCATCAAGGGCTCCAACGGTTTCCAGGATCGGGACGACACCATCGTGGTGCCCGTCACCACGGCCATGTACCGGCTTTTCGGCAAGCAATATGTGAACCTGGTGGACATCGAGGCCGACAACGCCCAGGACACGGGCACGGTTCAAACCGCCGTGGTGGATTTCATGGTGGCCTTGAAGCACATCACGGGCACGGCCCAAAACCCCGCCTCCAACGCTTTTCAGGTGCGCAACATGGCCGACATCCAAGCCACGCTCAGCGCTTCCACCCAGATCATGACCATCCTGCTTTCCTCGATCGCGGCCATCTCGCTTTTGGTGGGCGGCATCGGCATCATGAACATCATGCTGGTGTCGGTGACCGAGCGCACCCGGGAGATCGGCCTGAGGAAGGCCATCGGGGCCCGGCGGGTGGACATCCTGTCCCAGTTCCTCATCGAGTCGGTGGCGGTCAGCCTCATGGGCGGGCTCATTGGCATCCTCCTGGGCTGGATCGTCACGGTGCTCATTTCCTCCTTGGCGGGCTGGAACACCATCGTGTCGCCCTTTTCAGTTTTCTTGGCCTCGGGCTTTTCCTTCGCCGTAGGGCTCGTCTTCGGCATTTGGCCGGCCTATAAGGCCTCCCGCCTGAGCCCCATCCTGGCCTTGCGGTACGAATAACCCGTCTTTTCTGGCCTTCCCGGGGCTTCTTCGGCTTTCCCGCGCCCGCCTTCTGTAATATAGTGTCCCGGCGTTCCACTCCATTCCAAGGGCAAGCGCATGTTCCCCTTAAAGCCGGGCTGGCTGGTGCTTCGGTTGGTTCTTTTCTTCCTGGTGCCGTCCCTGGCCTATGTGCTGATCAGCCAATCCGTGTTGGGCCATCACCTGCGCAATTCGGTGGTCAATGACCCGGACCTCAACCTCACCCGGGACCTTTCCACGGTCAAATTGGCCCTGGACCAATCCGCCCAGCAATGGCTGCTCAAGGCCTCCCGCGCCGCCGAGAAACAGGCACTCCAAAAAGCCCTCACGCCGCCCAAAGCGAAACCCGCGCGCCTGAAAAGCCTGGGGGCCGCCGCCGAAAACGGGCTTCAAGCCCCGCTTTTGGTCATGACCGATTCCAAATCCTCGGTTTTCTTCGACACGCTGGGCCTTTCCAAACCCGCCACGGTCGCGGTCCCCGTCGCCACTCCCCCGGCGGCTAAACCCCATAAAACCGCCGCCCCGACGGCCCCCACCCTCAAGGGCTGGAGCGGCGTGACCGCGGCGCTCAAGGGCGCTTCCTTAACGGGCATCCTCACTTACCAAGACAGACCCTATCTCGCGGCCCTGGTCCCCATCTTTTCCCATCCCAATGTGGCGGGCCTCATCCTGGCGGGCGCGCCCTTGGACGCGGCTTTCATGGAAACCTTGAAAAGCTCCTGCCAATCCGATGTGGCGCTCTACGTGAAACATAAGGTCCTCTTTTCCACCTTGCCTTCGGCCTTCAACGCGGACCTGGAGAAGACCCTCCTGGCCTCGGCCTTCACCTCCAGCGGCCCTTCCCACCGCAAACCCATCCACCTGGGCCAGCAGGATTACCTCTGGGATGAAGTGGCCTTGCTGGATTTCGACCAAAACCCCTACGGCGCTTTGGTGGTTTTCCAGCCTTCCAAGCAAATCGTCACGGTGGACGGCAACCCCAAGAAAATCCTGGGCCAGGAAGGTTTCTGGTTGATCCTGGCCCTCGCCGCGCTTTTGATCCTGGCGGCGGCCGATCTTTTGATCGGTTTGGGCCGGCTCCAAAAAGCCGCCGTCCAAGTCACCGAGGGGGACCTCAACCTGGCGCTGCCCGAGAAACGCACGGACGAGGTGGGAAAGCTTTACCGCTCCTTCAACGACATGGCCGCCGCCCTCAGGGACCGGGAAAGGCTGTCGCTGGTGTTGGGCAAGGTGCTGGCGCCCCAAGTGGCCAAGCGCCTCTTGGCCGACCGGGACCATTTCGCCCTGAAAGGCGAGAAAAGGGAATGCACGCTGCTCTACGCCCAGTTGAAGGGCTTCAACCCCTTGAGCGAGAACCTAGCGCCGGACCAATTGGTGGAAGTGCTCAACCAATATTTCTCGCTGGCCCACTCGGCCATCTTCCAACAGGAAGGCATGCTGGACAAGTTCATGGGCGAGTCCTTCCTGGCCGTTTGGGGCGCCCCCTTCACCCACGAGGATAAGGAACTGAGGGCTTTGAAGGCGGCCCGGGAAATCCACCTTTCGTTGAGGGACCTGAACCTGACCCGGGTGAAAAAGGGCCAAGCCTCTTTCCAATGGGGCATCGGCATCCATAGCGGCCTGGTGGTCACGGGCAATTTGGGGTCCAACCGGCGCAACGACTACACGGTCATCGGCCCGGCGGTGGAAACCACCCGGCGCCTTTGCGCCAAAGCCGCGCCCGGCCAAACCGTGGTCAGCCAGGAAACCTACGAGAAGGTGGAATCCCTCCTGCAGGTCAAGAACCTGGAACCCATGCTGCTTCCGGGCCAGGCCGAGCCCTTGCCCCTTTATGAGGTCTTGGAACTGGTTTGAAGCCGAAAATCCCCGCCCCGATCGCCCAACCCCTTTTAAAGTGGTACGACCGCGCCAAACGGGACCTGCCCTGGCGGGGCATCCAAAACCCCTACGCCACCTTCGTTTCCGAGATGATGCTCCAGCAGACCCAAGTCAAAACCGTCATCCCCTATTACCAGCGTTTCCTCAAGGAACTGCCTGATTGGAAGGCCCTCGCCCGCGCCAAGCCCGAAAAGGTCCTGAAGCTTTGGGAAGGATTGGGTTATTACCGAAGGGCGCGGAACCTGCAAGCCGCCGCCCAAAGGGTGGTGAAGGACTTCGGCGGGAAGCTGCCCGATGACCTTGGCGAGATCCTGAAACTTCCCGGCGTGGGCCGCTATAGCGCGGGCGCCATCCTTTCCATCGCCTATGAAAAACCGTTGCCCTTGGTGGACGGCAACGTCATCCGGGTCTTTTCCCGCCTCTTCCACCTCAAGGGGAACCTCAAGTCGGGCCCGGGCCACCAGAAAGTCTGGGAATTGGCCGAAGACTTGGTTCCGGCCAAGCGCCCCGGCGATTACAACCAAGCCCTGATGGAACTGGGCGCCACCGTTTGTTTGTCCGAGAATCCCCTTTGCCTTTTATGCCCCATGATTTCCCTCTGCGAGGCCTCGAAAAAAGGGCTGCAGAATGAATTGCCCGAAAAAACCGCCGCGGACAAGGCGGTTGAAGTGCCCATGGCTTGCCTCTTAATCGAGGAAAAGGGCAAGGTGCTGATCCGAAAAAGGCCCGAAGAGGAGAAATGGCTCAAGGGGATGTGGGAATTTCCCAGCGCTGAGGGCAAGAGCTTCGAGGACGCGGTGAAGAAGCTCGAGAAGGACCTGAAGGCCAAGGCGGCGCCGGCGCCCATTCAGGAAGTGCGCCACCAGATCACCCACCACAAAATCAAGCTCCGCTTTTTCCCCGCCAAGCGCAAAGGCGCCCGGCCCCTGGGCGCGGCCTATCAATGGGTTACGGCCCAGGCGCTTTTAAAGTACGCCTTTTCCAGCGCGCAGGACCAACTCCGGGATTTCGTCTTGAAAAAACGGGCCGCGGAGATGAAAGCCAAACCCGCCAAAGCAAGCCGCTTCAAGCTGGAATAACCCCCAAGATTTCGCCTTAAAAATTCCCCGTTTCAAACCTAAGCGCGGGTTCCAGCTGGGGATAGAAGAACTCAAAACCCGCCTGCTCAAGGCGCCGGGGCATCACCTTCTGGCCTTCCAAAAGCAGGCTCTCGCCCATCTCGCCCAAGAGGGCCTTCACGGCGAAAGCCGGAAGGGGCAAAACCGTCGAGCGGTCCAGCACCTTGCCCAGGGTCTGGGTGAAATCCCGGTTGGTCGCGGGATGGGGGGCGGTCGCGTTGAAGACGCCCGAAAGGTCTTCCCGGCACAGCAGGAAATAATAAGCCCCGATCAGGTCTTCCAAGGCGATCCAGCTCATCCATTGACGGCCGCTTCCCACCTGGCCGCCCAAGCCCAGCTCAAAGGGCCGCAGCATGGCGCCCAAGGCCCCGCCGCCCCCATTGAGCGCGATGCCGGTTCGAAGGTGCGCCACCCGCACCCCCAAGGCCCGCAAGGGATCCGCCGCGCTTTCCCAATCGGCGCAGATTTCCGGCAAGAATCCATAACCCTGGTCGCTTTCTTCGGTCAGTTCTTCCCCGTCCCGGTTCCCGTAAAAGCCGATGGCCGAAGCCGCCAAAAAGGCCTTCGGAGGTTTCGCCAGTCCGGCCAGGGCCTTGGCCAGGAAGCGGGTGCCGTCCAAGCGGCTGTGGCGGATGGCGAATTTGCGTTGCAGGTTCCAACGGCCCGAGGCGATGCTTTCCCCGGCCAGGTGTATGACCGCGTCGAACCCTTCCAGGGCCTTTTCATCGATGATGCCCTTGGCGTAATCCCAAGCGATCTCCCGTTTTTCGGGCCTGGCGGGGCGGCGGACCAAGGCCCAAACCTCGTGGCCCGCGTTTCCCAGGAAATCAGACAGCGGCGTCCCCACGAACCCCGAGGCGCCGCTGATGAGGATCTTGTGGGGTGGCAGGGGCAGGGCCGCCAAGCGTTTGAAGTCATTCTGGAGCCTCGCGTGGCGGAAGCAAAAAAGCCGGTCCAGGCGCTCGTGGATGAGGTCCCCCAGGATTCCGCCGTTCATGCCCAAAGGCGCCTCATAGTCCACGTGGTCCCTCATGCGGCTTTCAACGGGCGACCCGGCGAGAAAATCGTGGGTGTGGACCCAATGGGGAAAGGGCCCCCAAACCTGCTCGTCCCGGAAACG
>DATKNU010000157.1:0-10603 GCA_035541195.1 bacterium | reverse complement strand
GGTTGGTGACCACCACCGACACCGGATCGGTGGCCCCCCGGGCCGACAGGAAGGTCCCCCCGCCGGAATTGGTGACCGCGATGTCCTGGTAGGCCAGCGAGACGCCGCCGCTGACCGCCGTGATGGCCATGGAAGAACCCGCGCTGGCCGCCGGGATGTAGAAATTCTTCAAAAGCACGCTGATGCCGGGAAGCTCGGGGTCGCCGGTCTTCACGTTGGTCACGCTGCCGTTCCCCGTGACCGCGCAGCTGTCCAACCCGTCGTAATAAGCGTAGACCCGCAGGCGCATGGTGACGCCGCCGGTGGTCACCGTGGTGGGGTAGTAAAGCAGTTCGGGATGGGTGACCACGCGGGCGTCTTTCGCCGCCGTGCTCACCGCCATGCCGTTCAAGGAAACCGGGGTATTGCCGTAAATGACGTTGCCCGGGTCCTTGGCCGCGTCCGAGTAATTATGCATGGGCGGCATGGGCATCATTTCGCCGTGGAGGTTCACGATGATGGCGTTGGCGAAGGATTGGGGCGAGCTGTTCATCTGTTCCAAAAGCATGCGCTCGCTGATTTCGGTCAAACCGGCGGACTGCTGGCTACAAAGCGTGGCGGCCTGGCTGGTGACCGCCGCGTAGGCGGCCAACTCGTCGGGATAACGCAGCGAGTCGTTGTATTGGTCGGCCACCGAGAAGGTCAAGCTTTGGCTGTTCGCCCCGGCGGTGTAAGAAGGATAGTTGGTGGTGCCGTCGATGTTGAAATTGCCCGTCTGCAAAACCCCCGCCGTGTCGGGTTCATAGAAATTCTCGTCGTTGCCGCTGTCATCCTGGACCAAGCCGGGATAAAGGTAGACCCAAGAACAGGCCTCGCCGTCGGTGTCGTTGGTGTCGTTGATGTAGGGCGTGTAATAGGGGTCCCGGCCATAGGACAGGCGGGTGATGTAATGGGGCCGGATATTGAAGGTGCCGTTGTTCACGCTTTCCAAGTCGTTGATGATTTGGGCGAAGGTGCCTTCCAACGAAGGAACCTGGGACCACCAACCCTGCACGTTTTGAATGGCGATCAGGTACATGTCCATGACTTGGGCTGGGCTTTGGGGTGAGTTGCTGGTGCGCACGATGCCCGTCACCTGGGCCAAGAGGGGCAGTTTGGACGACGAGGTATAGCTATTGCCCATGGCGCCGTAAACCCACACATAGATGGTGCGGGTGTAGTCGTCCCCCGTGTTCTGAACCAACACCTTGCGCACGTAACGCCAACCGTTGCCGTACTTGCGGTTCTGGCTTAAGGGGTCCAGGGGGTTGGCCACCCCGGTGGTGGGCGCGTCCACATTGATGTCGGTGGTCAAAACCGGGTCATAGTTGCTGTTGGTGTAGCTGTCCAAAACCTGCACGCCCTGGCTTTGGCTGTTGCTGACCAAGGCCTTGAGTTCCTCGAACATTTGGATGGCTTTTTCAGTGGCGAAGGCCTTGTCGGCGTTGGTCTGGGTCTGCTTGGCGATGAAGGTGCGGGCCCCCATGATGGTGCCCACCATGACGCCCATGATGAGGACCGCGATGGCCAATTCCACCACGCTGTAGCCTTTTTGATCGAATCGCTTCATGGCGCCCCTCCTAAAGATTCGGAACCCCGAATAAAAGCTGCCGTTGGCTGATGTTTTCCCGGTAGACGCCCACCTTGGTCAGGGCTTCGCTGATCAACCCGGGGTCGTAATAGATAAAGGCCTGGGAACCCGTACTGCCCGTCATGGACACGCTGCCCGTGCTGGAGGTGGGCGACCCCATCAAGACCACCCCGTCGATTTCCGAGTTGGCGCCCATGGTCAGGTTGCCCGTGACATAAACCACCCCGCGGTAGATGGTGGTGGTGGTGCCGCCGCTCAAGGAAAGGTTGCCGTTCACCACCAGGATGCCGTCCTGGTCCAAGGTCTGGTAACAACTTTGGGTGCTGCTGGCCGAATAGGTCAGGTTGCCGCTGAAATAAGAAAGTTTCCAGTAATCGGCGATGGTCATGGGCGTGGAAGCGTTGCCCGTGTAATCCGCGATGAATTGGATGTCGTTCAAGGACATGCCGAAGATGCTGTCCGTGGACAGGGGGGTGACGTTGGTGCCCGTCATGGCCGTCACACCCGCGCCGCCGCTGCTATAGGGGGAAAAATTAATGCTGGTGGCGCCCGAGGGATTGCTGACCGAAGCCGAGCCGTTCGCGATGGCGGCCAAGGCCAAACTGGAGGCGTTATAGGTCCCATTGATGTTGGAGAAGTTGTTGGCCAAACGGACTTTGGAAACCTTGTCGGTGAAGACCGCCGCCGGGATGCTGTAGGGCAGGTTCACGCTCATCTTGCGAAGCTCGGTGGACATACGGGCCCTGGCCAAAATGACGTTGGGCGACTGGTTGTAGGCCTTGTTCCAGGGACCGGGATAATTGCCGGTGGTGTAATCCAGCCGCTTGTAGATATAGGCCGAGCTGGTGATGAGCCAAGCTTGCCCCTTGCCGTTCATGGACCCCAAGATCCGGGTGCCGCTCACGTCATGCACGGCGTTGGGAATGATGGTGGCCCCCACGGTGGCCGTGGGATTGGGTTGGAACAACACCTCATAACGCCCGAAATGAACCGAAGCGGTGTTGATGGCGCTGTCCAGGGGAAGATCCTCCACGATCCCCAAGGAAGGATTGGCGGTATCCGACACCGAGGCGTTTAAAGTGGGGGAAAAGGCGTCATCGGGCTGGCTGGCCGCCGCGCCGTAGGAATTGGTGTTGCCATAGGTGGTCACCGACCCCAATTGGCAGGTCACGCAGGCCTGCACGATGCCCGGCTGGCGGCGGAACCAGCCCAGGGCGTCCACCAACCCCGCGCGGGCCATGTCCTCGGCTTGGGCCACGTAAAGCTGTTGCTGTTGGGTCTGGCGCAGGGTGTCTTTGATGAGCCGGGTGCCCACGGTGATGAGGGTGGTGGCCGCCACGCTCAAAATGACCGCCATGATGAGGGCGTTGCCTTCCTGGGACCGACGGTTGGCTTTTAATTTTTGGATGGGGGACTCATTGGTTTCTTCCGGGAAACGGCCGGAAGAACGCTTGGGGGCAAGGACTTTTCGGATGAGGGAATAAACTTTCAAAACCATTAAATCGCCGCTCCTTGTGTGGTCAATCAGCCAGGTGGTGAATTCCGGGAGCGACAACTCCGTTTAGATTTCTCCTTAAATTATCCTCCCCTTATCCGGGCCTGTCAATTAACGTTCAACTATATCTTGTCCGGGATCCGGGCTTCCAAAGACCCTGGTTATCCATAGGGGTGGGGGCCTGCCCAAAGGCCAGCCCCCACGGCCTGCGGGCGGCTTAGGCTTTGAACTGAGCCACCAAAAAAGTATGGTCCGAGGGCCTTTCCAGGCCCCGGGGCTTGGTGTCGATCCAGATTTTCTCGAGCCGGCCCACCATGGGGGCGGTCCCCAGGATGAAGTCGATCCGCCAGCCCAGGTTCCTCTCGAAGACCTTGGGCTGCCGCATGTCCCAAAAGGTATAGTGGCCGCCTTCCTTCACCTTCTCCCGGAACAGGTCCACCCACTTGGCCCCCATGGCGTCCTTCAAGGCGTTGCGCGCGTCAATGTGGAAGCAAGGGTGGTCCAGGTTCCCCTTGGGGTTGTTGAGGTCGATCTCGGTGGGCGCCACATTCAGGTCCCCCATCCAAAGCGCCGGCATGTCGTCGGGGATGTGCTTGGCGAAATATTTCTTCAGGTCCGCGTAGAAACGCATCTTGTAGCGGTATTTTTCCGACGTGATGTCGAACCCCTGGGGCACGTAGGTGTTGATGAGCCGGATGCCGGCGAAATCCGCCACCAGGAACCGGGCCTGCTCCTCCTGTTCCTGGGGGTAAAGGCGTTTTTCCAAGAGCGTCACGGGCTTTTGCGAAATAAAGGCCACGCCGTTGTAGCTTTTCTGGCCGTGGAACACCACTTGCCAGCCCGCGGCCTCAATCACGTCCTTGGGAAACTCGTGGTCCTGCACCTTGGTTTCCTGGACCGCCAAGACGTCGGGTTTTTCTTTTTTAAGCCAATCCAAAAGAATGGGCATGCGGGCGCGGATGGAGTTGGCGTTGAAGGTGGCGATTTTTAAGGTCTTGCCCGAAGGGCTCGCCTTGCCCGCCGGGGCGGGGGCCTTCGCCTTCGCGATTTTTTTCGGCGCGGGACTTTTTTTACTTTTCGGCATGCGTTCCTCCGGAAGTGGGGCTTAGGGCCCCATCAAGTAATCAACGGTATGGCGGGAAGCGACGACCTTCCCGATGAAATCCTTCACCTTCAGGTGCTCGGGATGGCGCTGGTAGGCTTCCAAGGCCGCCTCATCCTTGAAGCGCGAGTAAAGGGCCAGGTCCGGTTGGTCGGCGGAGGGCCGGATTTGGAAACCCACTTCCAGCTCCAAGATCTCGGGGATGAGGGGCTTCAAGCCCTCCAAGAGGCGCTTCACGGCTTCCCCGTTTTCCGAAGCCGGCGCTCCCTGGGCCTCGGGCTTTAATTTCCAAAAGACGATGTGCTTGAGCATGGCCTTGCTTCCTTTCGCGGGGGGTTCCAAGGGATGGTTATACAAAATGCCGGGCCCTTTTCCCAGTTGTCCCGGCATTTTGCGCTTTGACAGGCGATTGAAAAAGTCCATAATGGCCGGGCTTCTCATGGTTTTCACAGCAACCTGATTCTTTATAGGAGGGATCGGCATGGGTTTATTATCCGGGAAAAAAGCCTTCATCTTCGGGGTGGCCAACGAGCGTTCCATCGCCTGGGGCATCGCCAAGGCCCTGCATGCCGAGGGCGCCGAATTGGGCTTCAACTTCCTGGGCGAGGCCCTGGAAAAGCGCGTGCGGCCCCTGGCCGAGTCCGTGAACGCCAAGATGATCCTGCCCTGCGACGTGTCCAAGGACAACGAGATCGAGGCCCTCTATAAGGAAGTCGAGAAGACCTGGGGCAAATTCGACATCCTGGTGCATTGCATCGCTTTCGCCAACAAGGACGACCTGACGGGCGCCTTTTCCAACACCAGCCGCGCGGGCTTCCACTTGGCCCTCGACGTGTCGGCCTTCAGCCTTTTGGCCATCACCCGGCCCGCCGTGCCCCTCTTGAACGAGGGCGCCAGCATCATCGCCCTCACTTATTACGGTTCGGAGAAGGTCATCCCCAACTACAACGTGATGGGCGTGGCCAAGGCCGCCCTGGAAGCTTCCGTGCGCTACCTGGCCTATGACCTGGGCCCCAAGGGCATCCGGGTCAACGCCATCTCGGCGGGCCCCTTGAAGACCCTGGCGGCTTCCGCCGTGGGCGGCATCAAGAGCATGCTCAAGGCCGCCGAGGACATGAACCCCCTCAAGCGCAACATCACCCAGGACGAGGTGGGCTCCACCGCCACCTACCTGGCCTCTTCTTGGGCCTCGGGCGTCACCGGCGAGGTCTTGTTCGTGGACGCCGGCGCCAACATCGTGGGCATGCATTTCGACGAGAAAAAAGCCGAGGGATCGGCTTCTTAAAAATCCTGGCCGCTTAAAAACCAAAAGCCGTCCCCAAACCGGGGACGGCTTTTTTATTTTGGGACGACGCGTTTGGCGCCTCTTTTACCAAACCCTCGCCCCCTTATCCCCTGGCGGAATCGAGGGCGCGGGTTGCCTTTAGTTCATAAGCACCACCCTCATCCCGTTGACATCGGCCTTGCCGAGCGCCTCGCTCCTTTTTTCCCACGCCTTTAAATCGCGCAGAAGGACTTCAGTTCCACCTTTTGGGACGAAAGCGGCGTCAGCTTCACCTTCAGCGGCAGGGTTTGGGGATCTTCCAGGTTGAACCGAATTTCCAGGCGCCCCCGCTCGGCCACCAAATCCTCGGCGGGCAAGGCCGTGAAATCCACCGTCAATTGGCTGGAAGAAACCGGCGTGAAGCTCAGCCGGTGGAACCAGGATAGGTCCAGCGGCTTGCGGACCGAAAAGGCGAAGGTCTGGAGCTCGGCGGCGTGCAGGGGCCACTTGTTTTTTTCCATCCGAAAAGCCCCCAACATCGGCAGGATCTCCTCCAATAATTTACCCTTGGGTTCCATGCGCGCCTCCTGAAAAATTGGGATTACAGCAGTCCCGCCTGGCGGAACGAAAAATGCCCCTCGGCGGCCACGATCAAATGGTCGTGCAGGGTGAGCCCCAGGGCCCGCGCGGCCGTTGAAAGCTGGCGGGTGAGTTGGCGGTCGCCCTCGGAAGCCTCCAGGCTTCCGCCCGGGTGGTTGTGGGCCACCAACAAGCCGCTGGCCTTCAAGACCAGCGCCCGCTTGAGCACTTCCCGGGGATAGACGGCGGTTTGGTCCACCGTGCCTTCCTGCAAAATCTCGAAGGTGATCACGTGGTTGCGGTGGTCGAGGAAAAAAGCCGCGAAGGCCTCGGTGGGCCGGTTCCCCAATTGGGCCTTGAAGAAGGCCGCCGCCTCGCCGGGGCTGGCCACCACGGCGCCGCGCTTGAAGCTTTCCCTCGAGCTCAGGCGGTAAAAATCCCCGATGGCCTTTATTTGAAGGGCGCTTTGGGCGGGCAAGCCCCCCAACATCTGCAGGTCCGCCAACCCCGCCTCCAGGATGGCCTTCAGGTTGGTGAAGGCCTCCATCAGTTTCTTGGCGTAGGGCTTGGTGTCCCGGTGGGGGATGGAAAAGGATAAAAGCAGCTCTAGGAGCTCGTAATCCTGCAGGGCCGAGGCGCCCGCCGCGGCGTATTTTTCCCTCAATCGGCGGCGGTGCCCCAAGTGCCCGGGGGCGGAAGGACCTTGTTTTTCCAGGGAAAGAGGGGCCATGGCGTCTCCTTTTTTGCTTGACGAAGAATACGGGCGTATACTAGTATACAAGAGTATTCTTTTTCAAGAAAAATTTTCAAGGAGACGCCCGTGCCCCCATCCGAAGAAACCCTGACCGACACCCAGCGGCTGGTGCTGGAGTACGTGCAACAACATCTCATGGCCGATCACCGGCCGCCCACGGTGCGCGAGGTGATGCGCCACTTCAAATGGAACTCGCCCCAAAGCGCGCGCAAGCATCTTTTGGCCTTGGAGGAAAAGGGCTACCTGGAGCGCGAGGACCATACGGCCCGGGGGCTCCGCTTGGCCGAGGATTCGTCCGTGGGAATCTCGATTCCCGTGCTGGGCAAAGTGGCCGCCGGGCTTCCCTTATTGGCGGTGGAAAACCGCGACAGCACCATGGTGGTGGACCCTTCCCTGGCCCGGGGCGGCCGCACGCTGTTCGCCCTCGTGGTCAAAGGCGACTCCATGATCAACGCCCACATCCTGCCCGGCGACAAACTGATCGTCCAGCAAACCTCCCACGCCGCGCCCGGCGAGGTCGTGGTGGCCTTGGTGGATGGGGACGCCACGGTGAAGACTTTCCGCAAGTCAGGCTCCCGCGTCTGGCTGGAACCCGCCAATCCCAAATACCAACCCATCATCGTTTCCGAGAACCAGGATTTCAGGATCGTGGGGAAAGTCGTGGGGGTTTTCAGCCCCCGCTAGCTTTCGTCCGATCCCTTCCCTTTGAATCTCGGGAAAGGAAAAAACATGGCCGCTTCCGCCCTCCTCACGGCCCGGGAAAACCCCGGGCTTTACCCGGGGTCCCTCGGCCGGGACCTGCTTTATGAGATCTCGCTCAAAACCCGATCCGCGGGGCCTTGGCTTTCTAACCTCCCCCAGGCCTGCCGGCTCATCCAAGCCCTGACCCAGGGGCAGTTATTGGAACAATTCGAGATCATGGACTTTCTCATTTGGTCCGAGGGCTTTTTCCTGCGGGTGAAGCTCAAGTCCATGCCGGCCCTGTCCGACTTCCTTTCCTTCCTCAAGCAAAAAACCGCCCCCCCGGACGCTTCGCGCGAGGGCGAGGTTTTCGCCTGGGAGGACGAATTGCAGTGGATCCGCTTGATCACCCCCGAGAACCTCGCCGAGTCCACCCGGGACTTCCTGGCCAACGCCGAGAAACTGCGCTCCCAGCTGAAGGACCGGCCCGCGGGCTCCTCCTCGCTCTTTTTCTTCTACCGGAACCGCGCCGCCGCGCGATGAGTTTCCCGGCGCCTTCTTTCAACGAGCCGGACGACGATCCCACCCAGGTGGAATATATCGAGACCCGGGTCAAGACCGCCCTGCACCACACTCCCCTGCCCTACAGCCCCCATCCCTTTTATTACAGCCTGAACCTCTACCGGGGTTGCCGGCACGGTTGCCCCTATTGCTTCGCCCGCTACACCCACTGGTTCCTGGGGTTCCAAAATGCCTTCGACTTCCAGCGCAAGATCCAGGTCAAGGTGAATGTGCTCGAGGTGTTGGACCGGGAATTGTCGAACCCCAAACGCGCCAAGGCCTGGGTCACCCTGGGGGCCGCCACCGACCCTTACCAACCCGCGGAAAAGAAATACCAGCTGGCCCGGGGCGCCTTCCGGATCTTCGCCAAACACGCCTGGCCGGTGGTTTTTTCCACCAAGTCGGACCTGGTTTTAAGGGATTTGGACCTGCTGAAAGAGGTGGTGGAAAGGTCCAACGGCGGCGTGGCCATGACCCTGACCACCTTGGACCCCGCCCTGCAGAAGTTTTTGGAGCCCCACGCGGTGTCCATCGGGCGCAGGCTGGAGGCCCTGCGGCGGCTGAGGGCCGCGGGCATCCCCTGCGGCATCCACCTCATGCCGGTCATCCCCTTCGTGACCGACGACGACGCGTCGCTGGAGGCCATGGTGAGGACCGCGAAGGAAATCGACGTGGATTATTTTTTCCACAATGTGCTGCGCTTAAGGGGCCGGGTGGTGAAGGGCTACTACCTCTCGGTGCTCAAGGCCCGGGACCGGGTCCTTTATGAAAAGACCCTGAGGCTTTACGGGAACCGCCCCCACCCGGACGAGGCCTACCGGGCGAACCTCCGGGAACGGCTGGAAGGATTCAAGCGCAAATGGAAATTGAAGAACCGGTGGAAAGCCGAGCTGAAGGGGGAGCAACTAGCCTTTTTCGACCGGGTTTGATTTGGCGAAGGCCCTAGACCCCGAAAGCCTCGTCGTCCATGCCCGCGGTCTTGTCCGACCCCTGGGCCGGCGGGAAGACCAACGCGGAATGCTGTTGGACCACCTCTTCCAGGTTGACCACCTTATCGGTGGAGCGCACCATCTCCCGGCTCTGGGCGTCGGGGAAAAGGGCCAATTCCACGTGCTTGCCCAGCTCCTTGACGAGGGAAATGGCGGGGGCGAAATCCTGGTCCTCGGTCACCACCACGGCGGTGTCGTAGAAATCCCGGGCCGCGTAATAAACCATGTCGGACGCCATGCGCACGTCCACGCCCTTTTCCATCCGGTGGCCTTCGCGGTTCTGGATGATGCGCCCCAAGCGCAGTTCCAGGTAGGGCGTACGGTCCAGCGAGTCAAAAAAGGACTGCTGGCTCTTGGCCTTCTCGGTGAAATGGGCGGAATCGAAGACCGCGTTGTAATAGTAGGTGCGGATGAGTTGGCGTTTTTCGCCGACCAAGGCCAGCGAGAATTGGTAGTAATCCACCCGGGTCATCTTGTTGTTGCGCTTCAGGGCGAAATAAAGGTTGCTCCCATCGATGAACACGCACACTCGCGACATGGTTGCCTCTTCCACAAGTTCTTTTTTTATTCTAGAAAGCAAGAGCGCTAAATTACACGGGGAAGCCCCTGCGCACAAGCGCATCGTTTAACTTTACATTTTTTATAGGCGAATTGCCCGATGGTTTAGGCAGGGATTTCGCCCAAGCGACGAAAGAATCACCGTTTGTCGGGTTTTTCGGCCTCGAAAAGTTCCAATAATTGGAAAGCCGCGATGACCAAGGCGTGGGTGATCTTCCCGGCGCGGATTTGGCCGCCGATCTCCCCCCGGGGCACCTTCTTGACTTCCAATTCCTCGGCCTCATCCAAGGAGAGGTCCGCCACCCGCTGGGCCCCCCGGGCCAGGAAAAAATGGCAGCGGTTGTTCAAGATGGCCGGATTGGGCCTCACCGACCCCAAGGAAAACCACTCGGGGGCCTCGTGGCCGGTCTCTTCCAGCAGTTCCCGCTGGGCGGCGGCCAGGGGGGAGGCGTCCTTTCGGTCCACCGCGCCGCCCGGGATCTCGGCGCTGATTTCCCCCGAGCCGTGGCGGAATTGGGACACGAGCAAAACTTCCTTTTCGGGCGTGAGGGCGATCACATTGACCCAATCGTGGGTGTCCAGCACGTAAAAGGGGTGTTCCTTGCCCGTCAGGGGCGAGAGGCTGCGCTGGACATGGACCTTGAAAAAACCGCAGTCATAGTCGACCCGGTCGCCGATTTTTTTCCAGGGTTCGATCATTTCTTTTTTCTTTTTTTGTTTTTAGCCGCCGGTTGGGGCCGGGCTTTTTTCGCCTTGGCTTTGCCTTTGGGCGCCAACCGGGCGCCCGAGATAAAGACCGCGGGCACGGCGTCCAGCGAGGCTACCCGAACGACCGGCAAGCCGAAGTTTTTTCGGTAAAGATCCCGGGCCTTCCTCGCCAAGGGAGCGGCCAAGGGCTTGCCCTCGCCGGCCGCCGCGTTGACCCGCGCCTGGAGGGGATTGCGGATGCCGGTAATGGAGGTGGAAACCTCCGGGAAGGCCAGGGTCCATTTCAAGGCCGCCTCGGCCAAG
>DATKNU010000156.1:0-12726 GCA_035541195.1 bacterium | reverse complement strand
CTGGGAGGGGTTGACGGACTTCTCGTAGTTTTTCAGGTTCAAGTCGACGTAATCGGCCTTCAAACCGCGGTTCAAGAGGTCGGCCAGGTGGTCCACTTCCAAGGGCGAGAAGACCACGGAGTCGGAAAGCGCCGAGGTGATTTTCTGGGTCAGGATTTGTTGGGCCTCGGTTTGCTCGTAAAATTCCGGGGTGAGCTGGTTTTGCTGCAGGATTTGGAAGTAGCGCTTCTTGTCGAATTTGCCGTCCGCGCCCTGGAAATAAGGCTGGCGTTGGATGACCGCGGCCACTTCCTCGGTGGAGACCGCGATATGGAGCTTGGCGGCGGTTTGGTTGAGGATGCTGGTGTCGACCAGTTGGTCCAGGATTCCCTGGCGCAGTTGGTTGATCTCATCCTGGGAGGGCGCCTGTCCCGAGCTGCTGTAGAGGCGGTTCAAGGCCGGCTCGTAGAGCTGGTTGACCTGGTCGATGGTGATCTTTTCCTCGCCCACTTTGGCGGCCAGGTTGGGGTCGTTCTGGTTGAGGCCCTGGAACTTGGTGCCCACGGCGATGAAGACGAAACCGACGACGAAGGCGAAGATCAAAATCCAAAGAACGACGTGCATGGTCTTTTTGTCCCGCAAAGTGCGCATCATGGGAAAAGCCTCCGAGGATTAGGGGTGGATTGGGTTCGGGCCGATTTTCAAAGGTTTTTGGCCCGCTTAAGCACGCGCATTATATCAATTTGCACTATGAAGACAACGCTAACTTGGGCCCGGGGAAGGGAAGCGCGCGGCGTTGACAGCCAAAAGGTTTATCGTGATATAATCGCAAAAATCATTCACCCCGGGTTTCATGATCCAAAAGCGAAACTTACCCCATCCCGCCCTCGTCTGGTTGTGCTTTTTGCTTTTGGCGCCGGTTTCACCCTCCTCCGCGGATAGTGTCAGCAGCTCGGGGGCCCAATTCCTCCAAATCCCCGCGGGGGTCCGGGCCTCGGGCATGGGAGGGGCTTTTACGGCCTTGGCCGACGACGCCAGCGCGGCTTATTGGAACGCCGCGGGACTGGCCCAACTTTCCCTGCCCCAGATTTCGCTTTCCCACGTTTCTTATTTTGAGAGCATCAATTACGAGTTCATCGGCGGCGTCCTGCCCTTGGCCCCGGGCAGTACCCTGGGATTGACCGCGAACCTGGACTCGGTCCCTTCTTTTGACTCCACGGGCGGCTCCTCCTCGACGCCCGGCAGCGCCATGGATTGGGATTTGGGGTTTGAGTTGGGTCAAAGCTTTGGCGACCACTTTTCATTGGGGCTGGGGGCCAAATTCATCGACAGCACCCTGGTGTCCTACAGCGCCAGCGGGGAAGCCTTCGACGCGGGCCTCTTGGTTTACACCACCCACCGGGAACTCACGCTGGGCCTGGCCGTGCAAAACGTGGGTCAAATCTCGGGTTACGGTTCCTTCGGGACCCAGGAAAAATTGCCGACCACCTACCGGGTGGGCTTGGCCTATCGGTTCGAGCCCCTGATGCCCAACCACTTTTCCTTGGACCTGGACCTGGAGAAACCCATCGATCAGGATCCCATCCTGCACGCGGGGGGCGAGGTCTGGCTCGGTTTCAAGGACCTGTCGGTGGCTTTCCGCGGGGGCTACAGCCTGAACCCCTTGAACAGCGATTTGGGCGGGACCACGGGCGCCTCGGTGGGCGCGGGGGTCGTGGTTTCCCCCTTCGAGTTTGAGTACGCACTGGTGCCTTTCGGCGCCTTGGGCAACATCAACGAGTTCGCCCTAACCTACCGGTTCGAGCCCTCGGCGGCCGAGGCCGCGCAGGCCGCGGCCCAGGAGAAACCCGCGGAATTGGACATCAAGCCCCAATTGGCCGACTTCAAGACCGGTTCGGTGCAGCAAGCCACCTTCGAGATCAAACCCCAAGCCCGGACTGAAATCAAAAACTGGACCCTGGAAATCCGGGATCCCAGCGGCAACCTGGTGAGGACCTATACGGGCCAGGGCCTTCCCCCCAAACAGATCGCCTGGGACGGCCGGGACGCTTATGGCCACGTGGTGCCCCAGGGTATTTTCGCCAACTACAATTTCAAGACCGAGGACGTGAGGGGCCAGCAGCTCGTGTCCAGCAACTCGCTGTTCAAGCTCAGCGGCCCCAACGCCGCCAACATCACGCCGGGCGTCATGACGCCCCAATTGGCGGCCATGATCGCCCAAGCCCAGGCCGAACCCGTCTATGTGCCGGTCATGCCCGAAGCCATTGAGCCTCTGGGACCCCGGGGCGAGATCAAGGCCCCGGCGGTGGGCTTCGCCGAAGGATCCAGCCGATTGGATCCGGCTTACGCCATCTTCCTGGACCAAGTGGCCAAAACCATCCGCCTCTATCCCCGGGCCCGGGTTTATATTGAGGGCCATGTTTCCTCCGATGAACCGGTCCGGGATCCGCTGGCGCTTTCGCAGAACCGCGCGGACTCGGTTTTGAGGTACCTGGTGGAAAAGGGACATGTCTCGCCGGGCAACCTTTATGCCCGGGGCCACGGCAAGACGGAACTCCCCGAGGAGAGTGCCGACGAATTGGCCCATTTCAAAACCCGCTGCGTCGAGATCATCATTCTGACCAAATAGGTTGATAGGGAGGCTTCACGTGACTCAACAAATCCACCGCACACTGGGCGTCCTATGCCTGGCGGGCCTGGCTTTCGCGGGCTGCCAGCGCAACAACGAATTGGAAACCGCGGCCGCGCTGGAAAAGGCCGGCCAGGGGAACCGGGCCATCCAGCTCTACCAAGCCTACCTGAAGAAATACCCGGCCTCGCCCCTGACCGCGCGGGTTTACTATTTGACCGCCAAGGATTACGGCCAAGCGGCGGATTACGCCAACGCCATGCTTTGGTACGAGAAGGTCATCGCCCAATATCCCCAAAGCCCCGAGGGACTGCAGGCGCTGTTGGATGAGGCGGCGCTTTACAAGGACAAGCTCAAGGACAACGCCAAGGCCACCCGCTACTCGGAGAAGGCCGTGGGCCAATATTTCGCCAACGGCCAGATCAAGGATGACATCCAATTTTTGGTCGAGGCCCAGTACCAAAGCGCCACGGCTTTTTTCGCCAAAAAGGACTATAAGTCCGCCAACCAGGTGGCTTCCTCCATTTTCGCCGCCTACCCGGTCTTGTTCGTGAGTCCCGATTCCCGGGCCCGGGTGGAAGCCCTCATGGACCGCGCCCGCCGCGCTCTGGGGATGGCCCAATTGGATTCCAGCGCCGTTTCCATCCGCAGCGAGGAGCCCTTCAATAAAAGCTTCGAGGCCGACTTCGCGGCCAACACCCCGACGGCCGCCGACCGGGTGGTTTCGCCCAACGGCGATTGGGTGGTTTCCCGCAAGCAGGCGGGGAAGAGCTATTACCTTTACTTGGCCAAGGAAGATTTGAAATCGGGCAAACTGGTCTTCAAGATCGTCCCCCACACCTCGGGCGCGAATCTGCCCGCTTGGTCGCCCGACGAGGGGGCTTTGGTTTACTTGCGCCAAACCGGCGGGGTACGGCGGTTGGAGAAGATGGACTTAAGGACCCAAAAGGCCTCGACGGTGTTCCACTCGGACGACGCCAGCCTCGGCCTTTATCCGGTTTTCCACCCCTCGGGTTCGAAAATCGCTTTTGTTTACGGGGGGAACGTGTGGTTGGTCAACGCCGACGGCACGGACAAAAGTTTATTGAAAACCAACGAAAGGCTTGATTATACTGCGCACCTAACTTGGTCCGCCGATGGGACCCTCTTGCGCTGCCAAACCGACCCGAAGAAACGAAAAACCTTCGATGAAGTGCTGACGTTGGATGTGGTGGGGCCTTAAATCCATGGAAATCCCGGTGCGGTTCATGAAAAAAATCCTCTTTACCCTGCTCCTGCTGTCGGCCTCGTCCCTGATGCGGCTGGGGGCCCAGGACGTGACGATCTCCGCCCTGCAGGACGCGGTGAAGGCCAACCCCAACTCCTTCGAGGCCCATTTCAATTTGGGCGTGGCTTATTTCAACGGCCGTCAATATGACCTGGCGGCCCCTGAATTCAAGCGGGCGCTGGACTTGCGCTCCGGCGACGCCCAATCCAAGGAAATGTTCGAGAGCAGTTTGGGGATCGGCGCCTACCTGAAGGGGGACTATGCCACCGCGATCCCGCATTTGAAGGCGGTCTTGGCCGTCAATCCCAAGAACCCCAACGCCAACATGCTCTTGGGCAACGCTTATGTCCAGACGAACGACTACAAGAGCGCCGAGGCCTTTTTCCTGGGCTATCTGGCGGCTTTCCCCGACAAGGCCGAGGTGGCCAAGGACGCCCATGAGGGCTTGGCCAAGATCTACATGGACGAAAAGAACTACGCGGAAGCGGCCAAACACCTGACGTTGCTGGTGGCGGCCCTGTCCAAATCCCAGGAACCGGACCGCTACTTCGGCGCCTGCCAAAACCTGGGGGTGGCTTACTTTCAGTCGAAGGATTACGCCGACGCGGTGGACGCCTGGAACAAGGCCGTGAAGGTGCATGACGACGCCCAGATCGAGAAGTTCCTGGGTTATTCCTACTATAATCTGGGCCAATTCCCCGACGCCATCGCGGCTTACCAAAAATCCATCCAGTTGAATCCCGGCGACTCCGAGACCTACTTCAACTTGGCCGTGGCCTACAACGACAACGGACTCTATGACGAGGCGGCCTCGGCTTTCGCCCAGGCCTTCAAGATCGATCCCAAGGATTCCAACGCGGCCGTGGGCCAGGCCCAGGCCACCGAGGCGGCCATCAATGCCCACCTTCAAAAGGGAAGCAACCTCTCATTGAACGGCCAAACCAGCGAGGCCATCGCCGAATGGCAGAAGGTGCTGGCCTACGCGCCGGACAATAAGCAGGCCCAAGGCCTGATCGCGGACGCCCAATCCAAGCTCGCGGTGGACGTCGAGAAACATTATGAGGCGGGCCAAGCGGCCTACCGCAACGGCAAGTCCATGACGGCCCTCAACGAGTGGAACAGCGCCCTCAAGATGGACCCCACCAACGCCAAGGTCCAAGCGGCCCTGAACAAGCTGAAGGTCAAGAACAGCGAGAAGGTCGCGGCGCTGCTGTCCGACGGGGACGAGCTTTACGCCGAGAAAGATTACGCCGGCGCCTTGGACAAGTACCGCCAGGCGGCCCAGGTGAACCCGGACAGCGCGGCGGTGAAGAAGGCCCTCAAGAAGCTCAAGACCACACAGGGTGACGCCTTCGACAACTATTACACCGATGGGAAGGCCAGGGAAAAGAAAGGCGACTTCAAGAAAGCCATCGCGGATTACGAGACCGCCTCCAGCATTGATCCCTCCAACGCCGACGTGAAGCAGAAATTGTTCGCCGCCCGCAAGAACCTGAGCAACCGCATCAACCAGCTTTTGGACGAGGGGTCCGCCCTGATGGACAAGGGCGACAAGGACCAGGCCAGCCAGAAGTTCCAGCAGGTCCTGGCCCTGGACCCTGAAAACGTCAAGGCCAACGACTACATCACCAAGATGACAGGCCAAACGTCCCAACAAAAGGCCAATTCGGAGAACGTAAAAGCCCTTTATTACGAGGGCGTCAACCTGTATCTTGATAACAAGATCACGGACGCCGTGGCCAAGTGGAAGCAATGCTTGGTCCTGGATCCGGGGAATGTGAACGCCCAGCAGAATATCGCGAAGGCTGAGGCGAAGTTGGCGTCGATCAAGAAGTTGAGCGGAAGTTAAGCGGTTTCGGTTAAAAGCGCGGGCGTAATTCAGCGGTAGAATGCCAGCTTCCCAAGCTGGACGTCGTGGGTTCGAGTCCCATCGCCCGCTCCATTTTTAAGGTGTGTCCTACGAATTTTCCTTCCCTCCAGAATTTTTCCCGAGTAAAACCCATCCTGTTTTTTTTATCCTTTTTTCTTTGGTGGGCCGGTGGCGTCCGGGCCCAAACCCCGGGCGACCCGGCCGGCGATATTTTGTTCCCCTCGGGGCCGGAAGATTTGGGGGCCCTGCCCTTTTCCATTGGGCGGCTGGAAGCGGGCGGCTTCGCCAGCGGGGAAAGGACCTTAGCGGGGCTTTTATCCACCCAAGCGGGCTGGCCCAATTCCCTGGGCCAGGGTGGGGTGGGTCTTCGATCGATGGCCCCGGCGCTTTTGTTTGAGGGCGTCGCCTATCCGCTGGCCAGCCCGGGAATCCTTGCCTGGGCCCCGGCCTTGGGCTCCTTGGAATTTTTGGATTTTCCCGCGCAAGCTTGGTGGGGGCCTTCCGCCGCCGCCGGGGCCATCGGCCTTCGCGCCATCGATTGGACCGGCCGCCCCCAAGGAAGCCTGACCCTGGCGGGCGGGAGCGGGAATTCGGCCGACCTGTCCGGAGCCTATTCGGACTTGGGTCTGGCGCTGTCCGGAAATTACCGCCGCGCCGCGGGGGACTCCCCGCCTTCCAGCCTGGGGCTTTCGGGCAAGGCGCATTTTTTAAGCGACGACGATTTTGACCTGAGCTCGGCTTTCCTGGGCCTGCGAAAGGACCTGGGGGACTATTGGGGTCTCTGGGTCGGCGATTTCCAATGGAACGACGCGGACTTTCAAAGGGTCCGCCTCCGGCCTTATTTTCAAGCCGCCCAAGGGGAAGGCCAGGATGCCCGGGAAGGCGGCGCCAATTTGGATTATGACTTGAACCTGGCGGGCCTGGCGGAGGCGAATTTGGCGGCGGGTTTTTCCCGCCAGATAGGCAGCGCCGCTCCCGGGGGCCGGGACGCGGGCTTTATCCAGGACACGGAACTCATCGACGCGTTGGGCGATTTCTCGGCGGACCTGGCCTTGCGCTTGGACTTTCCCGGCCAAGGGCGCTCCTTCTTTTCGACCGCCCTAGGGGTTCAGTATACCGAGGGAAAAGCCACCTTCCGGGCCGACTACGCGGCCAGCGCGGCCCTGCCGGCCGAGCAAGTGGAACTGGGGGTTTCGCTCAAAGGCGACGACCCGGACGGGTTGGATTTTTCCGTCCTTCATGAGTCGGGCGCCTTCGGCCCATTTAATGGCGCAAGGCTGGGGGCCGTGAAGGGATTGGGCTTTTTGGACGGGGAGCTGTTGGAAGACGCCCAGATCCAAGCCCGATTCCAGGATTTGGCGGAGCTTTCCGGAAAAAATTTCACGGACCTAACAGCCTCTTTCCGGGGGCGTTTGTTTCGCCGGTTGGAAGCCCAGGTGGGCGCCCGCTTGATCCAAGGCGGGACGCTTTTGGGTGAGGCCCGGCTTGCCTGCGAGTTGAATTCCCATTGCTCGATTTTTTTGGACGGGGAAAACCTGGGGGGCAACCCGGTCCCTTGGCCCGAGCCGCAGGACGCGCCGGGATTTCACCTGATGGGCGGGGTCACCCTGACCCTGTAAGGAAGGGTGGAATCGGCGGTTCGGTCGGTTTTTTCGTCCCTTGGCCCATCGGGGGGACTTCGCCTTGACCCCCCCGAAAGCGCGTGTTAGTTTTGACCCATGAGACCCCGGCTCCATCCCGCCCTTTTTTCGTCCCTTTTGTTTTTCCTTTTATCTGCCTCCCTTTGGGCGCAGGATCCGGGAACCAGCGGGGCCGATATCCTCAAGACGCCCATCGGCGTGAGGGCCCAGGCCATGGCGGGGACTTACACGGCTTTTGGGGACGACGTCTATGTGATCGGCTATAACCCGGCGGGTTTGGCGCGCATCGCGAAGTACAGTTTGGGGCTGGATCACATGGAAGGGTTGGGGGGCGTTGAAACCGAAGCCTTGAGCCTGGCCATCCCGACCCGCTCCTACGGCAATTTCGGCGGACAGCTGATCTATCGCCATATGCCGCCGATTTCCAATACCTTGGCCACCGACCCGGTCGTCCAGGTTTCGGACGTGGTTTTGACCGTCGCGGACGCCCAACAGTTCGGGGCCCTGGCCGTGGGGGGATCCCTCAAAACCCTTTTTTCAACCCTCGGCAACAAGCAGGCGCTGGTGGAAGCCATTGACTTGGGCGTCAAGTTCCAGCTGGAGGGAACCGACCTGGCCTTCGCCCTCCAGAACCTGGGCGCGGGGGTGGAGTACCAACCGGACCCCGCCAACGTCTCCGATCCCTTGCCCCTGACCGCACGCTTTGGTTTGGCCAGGCCCCTGATTGTTTCCCCGGTCTCAACCCTCTTGGCGGGGGCGGAGGCTTTTTACGTCAATGACGAGGGCCTGCAGGCTTCCCTGGCTTTGGAATATTGGTACCGCAGCGTCTTGGCTTTCCGGGTGGGTTATCGGTTCAGCCATGCGGACAACTTGTCGGGCGGTTTGTCCGCGGGGGCGGGATTTCGCTTCAACCTGGGGGGGCTGGATGGGGAAGTGGGTTATGCCTGGCGGCCCGCTTCGGTGGGTTCGGACTTCCTGGTCAGCAGCAGTACTTTTGGCCTCCTTTTGTGGCTCTAAAGGGCCCCCAGGCCTTAAAAACCCAATAAAAGCCCGCCTAAACGCTTGACAAGGCCCCTCTTCGCCCATAAACTCTTGAATTCTTCGACCTACCGAGTGGCTTGTTGAAGGAACATTTTCAGTGATCCCGCAAGGGTTTTATCGACAGGGAGGCAGTGCATGTACGCCGTGATTCAGACGGGTGGAAAACAATACCGCGTTTCCGAAGGGGATGTCATTACGGTGGACCGCGTCCAGGGCGAACCGGGCGATCCAATCGTTTTCAGCAAGGTGATCCTCCTGGAAAACGCCGGCAAACTCCAAGTGGTTTCCAACGAGATCAAGAACGCGAAGGTGACGGGCAAGATCTTGGGCAACAAGCAGGGCAAGAAGATCCGGGTTTTCCGCTACCGCCGGCGCAAGAACACCATGCGCACCAAGGGCTCGCGCCCCAAGTACACTTCCATTTCCATCGAAAAAATCACGACGGCTTAAGGGCCAGGGAGGCAAGTCATGGGTCAGCATAAAGCGGGTGGTTCCACCCGGAATGGTCGCGACAGTAACAGCCAAAGGCTGGGGTTGAAGGCTTACGGCGGGAATTACGTGACGGCCGGCAGCATCTTGGTGCGCCAGCGGGGTTTGCGCTACAAACCCGGCCAGAACGTGGGCGTGGGCAAGGACGATACCTTGTTCGCGACGGTCGCCGGTTTGGTGACCTTCCGGGAGTACAAGAAGGGCGGAAAAATGATCAGCGTGGAGCCGGCCAAGGCCTAATCCCGCTTTTGAGCCGTTCAAACCCCGCCCATCCGGGCGGGGTTTTTTTGTTTCAGGGCAAGTTGAGACCTCTGGCCATTCGGATCAAACGGCCGCCCGAGGCCTCGCCCCAAGGATTCCCACGGGAAATCGTGGCGTTGTTTTGGGCCGGCCTTTTCGGGCGCCCAAATTGTTTTCCAACAGGACCCACATGATCATCGATGAAGTCTCTTTAACCTTGGAAGCCGGCGCGGGCGGCAACGGCTGCCTGAGTTTCCGCCGGGAAAAATTCATCCCCCGGGGCGGGCCGGACGGCGGCGACGGGGGCCGGGGCGGCAGCATTTACCTGGAAGCCCGGCTGGATTGCCACACCTTGGTGGACTTCACCTTCCGGCCGCTTTTCACGGCCCACCATGGCCAACATGGCAAGGGCAAGAACATGCACGGCAAGGACGCCGAGGATGTGGTGGTGCCCGTGCCCGTGGGCACCATGGTGCTGAGCGAAAAAGGGGAGCTCATCGTCGATATGGACGCCGCGGGCAAGAAATTCCTCATCGCCCGGGGCGGCCGGGGCGGCCGCGGCAACACGACCTTCACCAGCTCGGTCCACCAGGCGCCCCGCTTGGCCGAAAAGGGCGAGCCCGGCGAGAAAAAAATTGTGCGCCTTGAGCTCAAGATGCTGGCGGACGTGGGGTTGGTGGGTTTCCCCAACGCGGGCAAGTCCACCCTGCTTTCCCGGGTGAGCAAGGCCCGCCCCAAGATCGCCGATTACCCTTTTACGACCTTGGAACCCCATTTGGGGGTGGTCCAGCTTTCCGAAAACCGCAGCTTCGTGCTGGCGGACGTGCCGGGCCTGATCGAGGACGCCAGCGAGGGAAAGGGCCTGGGCATCAAGTTCCTGAAGCATTTGGAGCGGACCCAATTGCTGCTGCACCTCGTGGAACTGAGCCAGATGGAGGACTTCGCCGCGCTGGAAAAGCAGATCAAGACCATCCAAAATGAGGTGAAGAAATACGGCGGAAAGTTGGCCAAGACGCCCCGACTATTGGTGTTGACCAAGGTGGACGCCTTCGTGGACGAGAAGAAATTGGCCCAATGGAAGGCCAAACTCGAGAAAAAAGCCGGCCCGGTCTTCGTCATTTCGGCGGTCACGGGCAAGGGACTCAAGGAGCTCTTGGAGGCGGTTTGGGAGAAACTGACGGCGCTTTGGGAGGCCGCGAAGAACCAGGTCCCGGCGCCGGTGGAAAAGGTCTATGAATCCAAGGAAAGGTTCCGGGTGGAAAAGGGTGAAGGCGCTTTTTTCGTGACCGGGCCCGAAATCGAGAAGTGGGTGGCCATGACCCAATTCGGGACTTGGGATTCGTTGGAGCGGTTCCAGAAGATCATCGGGCGCATGGGCGTGGTGCGGGAATTGAAGAAGCAGGGCGTGAAGGAAGGCGACGTCATTTATTGCGCGGACCAGGAAATGGTTTTCAGCTCAGGAAATGTGGGGTTCCCCCGTGAAGACTGACCGGCTCAAGAGCTTATCCAGGGTCAAGAAGATCGTGATCAAAATCGGCAGTAGCCTTTTGACGGGCGACGCCTCAACCGGCATCCGGGGCCGTTTCCTGGCGGGGATCGCCGACCAAATCGCCGCCCTCCAGGGGCGGGGCTACCGTTTTTGCATCGTCAGCTCGGGCGCCATCGCCGCGGGGCTTTTTGAGCTCAAGCTCAAGAAGCGGCCCAAGTCCATCCCGCAACAGCAGGCCTTGGCGGCGGTGGGCCAGAGCAGCCTGATGCATGCCTATGAAAAAACCTTCCGACGCCGGGGCCTCAAGGTGGCCCAGGTGCTCTTGACGGGCGAGGATTTGTCCAACCGGCGCCGTTACGCGAACGCCCGCAACACCTTCCAGGAACTTTACAAGCACGGCTTGGTGCCGGTGGTCAACGAGAACGACACCGTGGCGGTCGAGGAAATCAAGGTGGGCGACAATGACACCCTGGCCGCGTTGGTGGCCCAATTGACGGGGGCGGACCTTTTGGTGCTGCTCACCGATACCGACGGTTTTTATGAGATGGACCCCAAGCTCAACCCCAAGGCCCGCATCCTTTCGGACATCAAGGGGTGGAGCGCCCAGTATGAGAAAAACGCCACCTCCTCCCGGTCCCTGGTGGGCACGGGCGGCATGATCACCAAAATCCGGGCCGCCAAGAACATGATGAAGTCGGGCAAGCCCATGGCCATCGTGAACGGCAACGGCCGGGAGGTGCTCCAAAGGCTGATGGCCGGGGAAGCCGTGGGGTCCTTTTTCCACCCGGCCAAGCGCCGTTAGGAGGCTTCATGGAATCCGTATTGGAACAACTCAAAAGCGCCCGGGCGGCCTGGGCGAGCTTGTCCCAAGCCACCACGGGCGTCAAGAACCTCGCCCTGCGGGAAATGGCCGAGGGGCTGGCCGCGGCGCGGGCTGAAATCTTGGCGGCCAACGGCCGGGACTTGGACGAGGCTCGCCAAGCCGGGCTCACGGGCGCCCTCTTGTCCCGTTTGGAATTGACCGACAAGAAAATCGAGGGGATGGTCCGGGGGATCCGGGACGTGGAGGCCTTGGAGGACCCGATCGGCCGGTCGCTTTCCACCGTCACGCGGCCCAACGGTCTTCAGATCACCAAGATGAGCGTGCCCCTGGGGGTCCTGGCGGTCATTTACGAGTCCCGCCCCAACGTCACGTCGGACGTGGCGGCCCTGGCGGTTAAATCGGGGAACTCGATTATTTTGCGCGGCGGCAAGGAATCCTTGAACAGCAACCGGGCCATCGCCGGGATCCTCCGCAAGGCCTTGGTCAAGGCGGGGTTGCCCGCGGATTGCGTCCAACTCATCCCAACGCCCGATCGGGAGGCCGTGCAGACATTGCTGACCGCGACCGACCTTTTGGATCTCGTCATTCCCCGGGGCGGGGAATCGCTCATTCGGACCATCGTGGAGAATTCCCGGGTCCCGGTCATTTTCCAGTACAAAGGTGTTTGCCACACCTTCGTGGACGAGAGCGCGGACTTGAAGATGGCCCTGGAGGTGGTGGTCAACGCGAAGACCTCCAACCCCGCGGTTTGCAACGCGCTGGAGTGCTTGCTCATCCACCGCTCGGCCGCCGCCCGTATTTTGCCGGCTTTGGCGGAGCGCTTAAAGGAATGGGGTGTGGAAGTTAGGGCCGATGGGCCGGCGCGGTCCTGGATGCCGGGCGCCGTGGAAGCGAAAGAAGGGGACTTCGGCCGAGAGTTTTTGGACCTGGTTTTGGCCGTCAAGGTGGTGGACTCTTTGGAGGAGGCCCTGGCCCACATCCAAAAATACGGGTCCCGGCATTCGGAAGCCATCCTGACCAACGATTACGCCAATGCCCAGGTCTTTTTGAAGCGGGTGGACGCGGCCTGCGTCTATGTGAACGCCTCCACCCGTTTCACCGACGGGGGGGAATTTGGTTTCGGCGCCGAAGTGGGCATCAGCACCCAAAAATTGCACGCCCGGGGGCCTATGGGGCTGGCCGAATTGACCACCACCAAGTATTTGATCCTGGGATCGGGGCAGGTGCGGTAACTGTAATCTTTTTTAACACTTTAAACC
>DATKNU010000155.1:0-8188 GCA_035541195.1 bacterium | reverse complement strand
TGGGTGATGAATCCCGTCCCGAAGACTTTTTTAGGCAGCGGCAAACCCGCCGCCATCAGCATGGCGGGCCAAATGGTGGTGTGGAACCGAAGGATGTCCTTGCCGATGAGGTGGACATCCGCGGGCCAATATTTCTTGAAGTTCCCGCCCTCGGGCCAACCCAGGGCCGAGATGTAATTGATGAGCGCGTCAAACCACACGTAAAGGTTGGGGGAGCCTTCCACGGGGGCCGGGATGCCCCATTTGACCGTGGAACGGGTGATGGAAACGTCGGCCAGCCCGGGCTTGATGAAATTGTTGATGAGCTCGTTCTTCCGGCTTTCGGGCTGCAGGAACTCCGCGTGCTTCTCCAGGTGTTCCTCGATCCGCTTTTGGAACTTGGACATGGCGAAGAAGTAGTTTTCTTCCTTGATCTTTTCCACGGGCCGGCCGCAATCCGGACAGGTCTTGGTGCCGTTCGGGCCGTCCTTCACTTCCGAGTCTTGGAGGAACTTCTCGTCGGGCACGCAGTACCAACCTTCGTAGTCCGCCTTATAGATGTAGCCGTTTTTCTGGACGAGCGTAAAGAAGGCCTGGGCGGCCTTGCGGTGGTCCTCGTCGGTGGTGCGGATGAAGCGGTCATAGGAGATGCCCAGCTTCACCCAAGCTTCCTTGAAACGCTCCACCACCTGGTCGGCCAGCTGCTTGGGCTCCAGGCCTTTTTCCTTGGCCGTCTTGGCGATTTTTTGCCCGTGCTCGTCGGTGCCCGTCAGGAAGAAAACGTCGAAACCATCCATGCGCTTGAATCGCGCCAAGGCGTCGGCGCCCACGGTGGCGTAGGCATGGCCGATGTGGGGGATGTCGTTGACGTAGTAAATGGGGGTGGTGACGTAAAAGGTCGGTTTGTCAGGCATGGGATTCCTCAAAAAATGCGATTTCCGAAGGCCAAGTTATACAAGGCCCGGGATGAAAAACCAGCATAAAAAAGGGCTTGGAAAAGGCCGATTCAAGGGTTCCGCGAGGCGCCCAATTAGATTTGGGCGATCTCGTCGCTGAAGGAAGCTTGGAAAATCCCGCCCTTTTGGAAGCCTTCCCTCAGTTCCAGGAAAAGATGGTCCAAGACCATCCGGGCCGAAAGATAGGCCGGGAGGATGTCCAGGTGCTTTTGGATGGATTTCAGCGCCTCCTCGGGCGGCAAGCCTTGAAGCGTGGAAGGGATGGGTTCGATTTTTTCCAGGCGCCGGCCCCAGAGCCCCGCGTAGGCCTTCAGGGCGGCCTTGGCGACTTCCGCCTTGCGCTGGGCGGCGGTCCAGGGTTCTTCATCGAAAAACTCCGGTTCCATCCGCTCATATTGTTCGGCCACCTGCAGCCAATCCCCGTCCCCGCCCGCCAGGGCCCGGTCAAAATCAGTTTGGACCTTGGCGACAAATTGGGCCCAGGAAGGGTCGGCGAACTTCAGGGCCAAGCTCAGGTTGCCCAGGGATTTTTCCGCGGCCTGCCGGGCTTGGTTTTTATCCCACCCGTAGGTTTGGGCCAGGATGGATTCCACCGTGCCCACGCCCAAAGCGCCGAAACGCACCGGCCGGCAACGGGACAAAACCGTCGGCAGGAAGCTGGCCGACCGCTCGGCCAATAGGATCACCAGGGTCTTGGCCGGGGGCTCTTCCAAGGTCTTCAGGAAAGCGTTTTGGGCGTCCCGGTTCATGCGGTCGGCCTCGGCGACCACGGCGATCTTCAAGGGCGCCGACAAGGGGGCGTTCCCCAGTTTCTTCTCCAGCTCCCGGGCCGCCTCCACGGTGATCTCGTTTTTGCCTTCCTCGCGGGTGAGCCAGAAAAAGTCCGGATGAGTGCGGCTCAGCACCTGTTTGCAGGCCGCGCAGCCCCCGCAACCGGGCCCTTGAAGGCAAAAAAGCGAGCGGGCCAAGCCTAAGGCATGGGTCTTTTTCCCGCAGCCTTCCGGGCCGGTCCAAAGCATGCTTTGAACGGTTTTTTGGGCCAAGATTTTGTCGAGCAAGGCCCGGGCCTCTCCCTGGGACTTGAGCTGCTCCAACCGGGGAACGATGAACTCAGCCACGCCGCCCGCCCTTCGGGCCCGGCAGGCGGTGGATGAGGCCCTCAATCATTTGCTGGTAAACCGCCTCGGGAGGCTTGGCGGCGTCGAGGACGATGAAGCGTTTTTTATTTTTGCGGGCGGTCTGGAGGAACACCCGGCGCACGGCCCGGTGGAACTTGAGTTTTTCGGCCTCCATGCGGTCCCGCCCCTTGCCCCGGCCCAGGGCGCGCTTCAATCCCACTTCCACCGGCAGGTCGAACAAGAGCGTCCAATCGGGGGTGAGCCCGTCGGTGGCGTCTTGATTCATCAACTCCAAAAGCCTCAAATCAAATCCCCGGCCGCCACCCTGGTAGGCCAGGGTCGAGTCCGTGTAGCGGTCGCAAAGCACCACCTTGCCTTGCCGCAGGGCAGGCTCCAGCACTTCCTTCACGTGCTGGGCGCGGTCCGCCAGGAAAAGATGGAGCTCGGTTTTGGGGGCTAGGCGGTAATCCAGGCGGTTCAAGATCCAGCGCCGCAGGTGGGTGCTCAAGCGCGAACCGCCCGGTTCTCGGGTGATCAAATGGGGGATGCGGTACTTGCTTAAAAGCGCCCCCAGGCGCTTGACCTGGGTGCTCTTGCCTGAGCCTTCGGTCCCCTCGAATGTGATAAACAATCCGCGTTTCAAATCCGCGCTCCGTCCCTAACCCAATTTTTTGGCTTCACCGGTCACGACCATATAAGCGTTGTAATCCGTGTTGGGCCGCCGGCCCCCGGCCTGGTGGACCACCGAGGCCAATTGGCCCCGGTGGTAATGCGAATGGTTCACCACATGGACCAGGACGTTTCGCACCACCTGCTCGTAACGCTCCCCGGCCACATTGGCGAAGACGAAAGTCTTCTCCAAATCGCCCGGCTCAAGTTGGCTCAGGTAAGAGTCCCAAGGCGCCCGAAGCCCCTCCAGCTTGGCGCCAAACTCCGCCAGGGGGATCGGGGGATAAGGGTCCTTAAAACCCGAAAGGTCCCGGGTTTGAAGCCGCGCCAACCAGACGTCCATGGCGAAAAGGATATGCCTGAAAAGCTGGAGGCCTTTTTCCGGGGGATCCTTCATCTCCAGCAAGGCCGTTCGGAAAAGGTCGTTGGCCCAATGGTTATATTGGAAATTCTTGCGGAACTGGTTGAGTAGATCGGTCATGGCCCCTCCCAGGCGCCTATGGTACCGCTTTTGGCCCGGGCCCAAAATAAAAAAGGCCCCACCCCCGGACGGGGATGGGGCCTGGGCTACGTCGGATCTGGGTCTTACTTGACTTCGATCTCGGCGCCGCTTTCCTTGAACTTCGCGACGATGCCGTCAGCCTCGGCCTTGGGCACGCCGTTCTTGATCGGCTTGGGGGCTCCGTCCACCAAGTCCTTGGCTTCCTTCAAGCCCAGGCCGGTGACTTCGCGGACCACCTTGATGACGCCGATCTTGTTGGCGCCGGCGGCCTTCAAGATCACGTCAAAACCGGTCTTCTCCTCGGCGGCAGCGGCACCCGCGCCGGCGCCGGCGGCGGCAACGGCCACGGGGGCCGCAGCGGACACGCCAAACTTGGTCTCGAGGGCCTTCACCAGCTCGTTCAATTCCAGGACGGTCATCCCTTCGATGGCCGTGATCAGCTCGTCTTTCGTCAAAGTAGGCATTTCATTCTCCTCAAAAGTTTAAGGGGCTCGCGCCCGGTGAATATCGGTTCAAAAAACCGCTTAAGCGGCTTGGGCCTTGGCTTTCGCCACGGCGTCCAAAGCGTAAACCAGCTTGCGGGCCGGGCCCGCCAAGACTTGGACAATGCCGCTGATGGGCGACTTCATGCTGCCCAACATCTTCGCCAGCAGGACTTCCTTGCTCGGCAGGTTCGCCAGGGCCTTGATGTCCTTGTCCGTGATCAGCTGGCCGTCGAGCCAGCCTCCCTTGATGGACAACTTGTCATGGTCCTTCGCGAATTTGGAAAGCACCCGGGCCGGGGCCACCGCGTCTTCCATCGCCAAAGCGATGGCCGTGGGGCCGGTCAGCAGGTCATCCAACACCGTGATGTTGTGCTTGTTGAAGGCGATGCGGGCGAGGTTGTTCTTGACCACGTGGTACTCGACCTTCGCGTGGAAAAGCTGGGCCCGAAGTTGGGTCACTTCCTCCACGGTCAAGCCGGTATAACCGGTCACCACCGCCGATTTCGCCTGTTGGAGCCGGTCATAAAAAGCCGAGACGGCCTCGACCTTCTCCTGTTTAGGTTCGCGTTTGTTGTCTGCCAAAAAAATCACCACCCCTCTTTATTCGTTTTTCAAGAATGGGATAAAGGGCGCGGCCTTTCGGCCAAAAGAAAAACCCTTCATCCGAAACGACCGGATGAAGGGTAGGAAAACTACCGTCTTCTCGCGGATCGTCTCGGCGGGACATTAAGACCGGAAGCAACCGCCTTCCAGCCACCCGCTGTCTTCGACATCCTTTACGCCGCCCCCGAAGAGGCGGGACGTATATTTCACTTTTGCCGCGGCTGGGGACGGGTTGCCGATTCGGCTTCAACCTCTCGCCCCAGCGCGAAAAGCCCTTGGAGGGGCTTTTCGGCTTTGCGTTACTGCTTGACCGTCTTGGTGTACTCGGCGGTTTCTAACTTGATGCCGGGGCCCATGCTGGACGTCAGGTGGGCGCTCATTAAATAAGTCCCCTTGGCCGAGGCGGGCTTCACCGCCACCAAAGTACGGATCAGCGACTGGGCGTTCTCAATGATCTGCTGTTCGGTGAACTGGATCTTTCCGACGCCGGCGTGGCAGATGCCCTGGTCGTCCACGCGGTACTCGATCTTACCGGCCTTGATTTCCTTCACGGCTTGGCCCACGTTGGGGGTGACCGTGCCGGCCTTGGGATTGGGCATCAGGCCCTTGGGGCCCAGCACCTTACCCAATTTACCGGTCTCGCGCATGATGTCGGGGGTGGCCACCAGGACGTCGAAGTCCAGGAACCCCCCGGCGATCTTCTCGATGAGCTCGTTGTCGCCGGCGAAATCGGCGCCCGCGGCTTCCGCTTCCTTGATTTTCTCGCCCTTGGCCAAAACCGCCACGCGCAGGGTCTTGCCCGTGCCGTGGGGCAGGCTGACGGTTCCGCGCACCTGTTGGTCGGCCTTCTTGGGGTCCACGCCCAAGCGGATGTGTAACTCGACGGTTTCGTTGAACTTCGCGGGGGCGGCCTTCTTCAACAGGCCGACCGCTTCGGGGAGGGGATAAGACTTCATCTTGTCCACCAGCTCGGCATTCTTCCGGTTGCGCTTGCTTTTCTTAACGCTCATTTTTTTCCTCCGTGGTGCACGCGTTCGGCCCCGAGGGCCAAACTCCCACAGTTAATGCCCGCCCGAAGGCGGGGACTTCGCTTTCCCTGCTTCCTTACTTCGTGACCTCGTTTACTTGAAGTTACTTTGTAACTTCAATGCCCATGCTGCGGGCCGTGCCTTCGACCATCCGAATGGCGGACGAGAGCTTTTGGGCGTTCAAGTCCGGCATCTTGGTCTTGGCGATTTCCTCGACCTGCTTGGCGGTGACCTTGCCGACCTTGGTCTTGTTCGGAACAGCCGAGCCCTTGGCCAAACCGGCGGCCTTGATCAAAAGCACCGAGGCCGGGGGGGTCTTGGTGATGAAGGTGAAGGTGCGGTCTTTATAGATCGTGATGACCACCGGGATGATGAGCCCGCCCTGCTTTTCGGTCGCCGCGTTGAACTGCTTGCAGAATTCCATGATGTTGACGCCGTGCTGGCCCAAGGCCGGACCCACCGGGGGGGCCGGATTGGCCTTGCCCGCCGGGATCTGGAGCTTCACCATCGCGTTGATTTCTTTTGCCATTGCCTAAAACCTTCCTCTAAGTCCAAAGACTTCTAAAAATGGGGCCCAAGGGCCCGGCTTCAAACGGGACGGGGATTCTAGCCTTTTCCCTATTCTTTTTCAACCTGGTGGAACTCCAATTCCACCGGGGTTTGGCGGCCAAAAATGGTCACCATGACCCGCACGCGCTCGCGTTCGGGGTTGATGTCTTCCACGGTGCCCGAGAAGTTGGAGAAGGGGCCGTCCATGACCTTGACCAAATCCCCTTTATCGAACTGGCTTTTCAGGGCCCGGCGCTCCCGGCGCTTGCCGATATGCTCCAAAATGGCCGTCACTTCCTCGTCGGGCAGGGGGATGGGGTTGTTGCCCGACCCCACGAAGCTGGTCACCTTGGGGGTGTTGCGCACGACGGACCAGGAATTCTCATCCATGTCCATCTCGACTAGGATGTAGCCCGGGAAGAACTTCTTGTTGGTGATGCGCTTCTTGCCGGCGCGGGTCTCGGTCACCTCTTCGGAGGGGATCAGAATCTGGAAGATCTTGTCTTCCATTTTCATGCTCTTGATCCGATTTTCCAGGTTGGCCTTCACCTTGGCCTCGTACCCCGAATAAGTATTGATGACGTACCAGCGCTTTGACATTCGTTCCCCGCCCTTTATTTAATGACCAGTTGCAGCAACTTCTGGATGACAAAATCATAGACGAACAGCATGACCATCAAGGAAAGGATGGTCACGAAGACCACCGCCGTCGATCCTTGGATCTCCTCGGGCGTGGGCCAGGAGATCTTCTTGAACTCCGACTTCGCCTCGGCGAAAAACTCTTTCAATTGCTGGAACATACCGGCCTTTTTTAAACTTTGATGGCAGGGCAGGCAGGATTCGAACCTGCAACGCGCGGTTTTGGAGACCGCCGCTCTACCATTAGAGCTACTGCCCTATGAAAAGTTCCTGCTTTCCTTTGGAAAGGACTACTTGGTTTCCTTATGCAGGGAGTGCTTGCGGCACCACCGGCAATATTTCTTCACTTCGACTTTGTTCGGGTTTTTCCGCTTGTCGCGCGTGGAATTGTAGTTCCGGCGCTTGCAGTCCGAACAGGCTAAGGTAATTTGTTCACGCATGGCTTCTCTTCAACTTTCTCTGTTTATTCTTATTCGATGATCTCGATGACGACGCCGGCGCCCACGGTGTGGCCGCCCTCGCGGATGGCGAAGCGCACTTCCTTCTCCATCGCCACCGGCACAATCAGCTCGATTTCCATCGTAATGTTGTCTCCCGGCATCACCATCTCCACCCCCGCCGGCATCTTCACGCTTCCCGTCACGTCCGTCGTCCGGAAGAAGAACTGCGGCTTGTACCCGTTGAAGAACGGCGTGTGGCGGCCGCCCTCCTCCTTCGTCAGCACATACACCTCGCCCTTGAACTTCTTGTGCGGCGTGATCGACTTGGGCTTCGCCAACACTTGGCCGCGCTCAATGTCCTTCTTGTCCACGCCACGCAGCAACACCCCCACGTTGTCCCCCGCCTGCGCGTCGTCCATCAGCTTGCGGAACATTTCAACCCCCGTCACCACGGAGTCCTTCGTCGGCTTCAAGCCCACGATTTCCACCGCGTCCCCCACCTTCACCCGCCCGCGTTCCACGCGGCCCGTCGCCACCGTCCCACGGCCCGTGATCAAGAACACGTCCTCCACCGCCATCAAAAAGTCCTTGTCCACGTCCCGCTTGGGCTCCGGAATATAGCTGTCCACCGCTTCCATCAGCTGGAAGATCGCCTTTTCGCCGATCTCGCTCTGGTCGCCTTCCAAGGCCTTCGTCGCCGAGCCCTTGATCACCGGCGTCTTGTCCCCCGGGAACCCGTACTTGGAGAGCAGGTCGCGCACTTCCACTTCCACCAGCTCCAAAAGTTCCTTGTCATCCACCATGTCGCACTTGTTCAAGAACACCACGATGTAAGGCACGCCCACCTGCCGGGCCAACAAAATGTGTTCCCGCGTCTGGGGCATGGGGCCGTCCGCCGCCGACACCACCAAAATCGCCCCGTCCATCTGCGCCGCGCCCGTCACCATGTTCTTGATGTAGTCCGCGTGGCCCGGGCAGTCCACGTGCGCGTAATGCCGCTTCTCCGTCTGGTATTCCACGTGCGACGTGTTGATCGTCACCCCGCGTTCGCGCTCTTCCGGCGCGTTGTCGATGTCCGCGTATCCCTTCGCCGTCGCCCATCCCTTTTTCGCCAGCACCGTCGTGATGGCCGCCGTCAAAGACGTCTTCCCATGGTCCACGTGCCCGATCGTCCCGATATTCACATGGGGCTTATTGCGCACGAATTTTTCTTTAGACAT
>DATKNU010000154.1:0-5233 GCA_035541195.1 bacterium | reverse complement strand
CCCACGATCCAGATGTTGGGGATCTTGCGGGTGATGGCGTTGCGGACCTTCTTGGAGAAGGAGTCGTTCGAGAAATCGACCTCCGCGCGGATGAGCCTCGAGTCCAACTCGGCCTTGATCTTCTCGGCGTAGGGCAGGAAGTCCTCGGCCACGGGCACCACGCGAACCTGGGTGGGCGCCATCCAGGTCGGAAAGGCCCCGCCCCATCGCTCGATCAGGAAGGAAATGAACCGCTCATGGGTGCCCAAGGGCGCCCGATGGATGATAAAGGGCCTTTGCTTGGAACCGTCGGAGGCCGCGTATTCCAGCTCAAAGCGCTCCGGCGAGGTGAAGTCAAGCTGCACGGTGGCCGCCGTCTCTTCCCGGCCCAGCACGTTCTCGGTCTGGTAGTCGATCTTGGGGCCGTAAAAGGCCGCCTCGCCCAGGACTTCCTCGTACTCCACGCCCAATTCCTTCAAGACTTCCCGCAGGATGTCCTCGGTCTTGGCCCAAAGCGCCTCGTTCTCGGTGAACTTATCCTTGTCCTTGTCGTGCAGGGAAAGCCGCACCCAAATCTTGTCCATGCGGAACTTGTCGAAATACATCTGGTGCATGGCCACGACCTTCTTGATCTCGGACTTGATCTGACCCTCGGTGCAATAGATGTGGGCGTCGTTCATGGCCAAGCCCCGCACCCGCAAAAGCCCCGCCAATTGGCCGGACTTCTCGAAGCGGTAGACCGTGCCGTACTCGGCCAGGCGAAGGGGCAGTTCCCGGTAGCTGCGGGGGCGCGCCAGGTAAATCATGTGGTGATGGGGGCAGTTCATGGGCTTCATATAGAACTCTTCGGGGGGCGAATCCGGGTCCTTTTCCACGCTGCGCATGGGGGGGAACATGCCTTCTTTATAAAGCTTCAAATGGCCCGAAAGCTTGTAGAGTTCCCCGTTGGCGATGTGGGGCGTGGCCACCCGCACGTAGCCGTCCCGGAACTCCACTTCCTTGGCGAACTTTTCCAGTTCCTCGCGGATGACCGTGCCGTTGGGAAGCCACAGGGGCAGGCCCTTGCCCACCCGCTCGTCGATGGTGAAAAGCTCCAGTTCCTGGCCCAGCTTGCGGTGGTCCCGCTTCATGGCCAGTTCCCGGTCCTTGACGAATTGCTTGAGCTCGGCTTCCGAGGGGAAGGCCAGGCCATAGATGCGCGTCAGCATGGGCTTGGAGGAATCCCCGCGCCAATAGCTGCCCGCGATGGAATCCAGCTTGAAGGCCATGACGGGGATCTTGGAGGTATCGGCCACGTGGGGGCCCTCACACATGTCGGTGAAGGGGCCGCTGGAATAAAAGCTGATGGACTCGCCCTGGGCGATCAATTCCCGGGCGTATTCGCTCTTGAGCTTTTGCCCCATGCCGTCCAGCTTGCGCAGGGCCTCGTCGGTGGGCAGGTCCTCGCGCTTGAACTCCTGCTTTTCCTGGATGATCTTGCGCATGCGCTTTTCCAGGTCCGGAAAGTCGGCCTCGGTCAGCGGCTCCTCCAAAAGGAAGTCGTAATAAAAGCCCGTGCGGATGGGCGGGCCGAAGCCCAGTTGGGCTTTGGGACGCACCTGCAGGACGGCCTCCGCCAGGATGTGGGCCATGGAATGGCGCATCTTGAAGAGACCTTCGTCCATTTTATGTTTGGGTTCGTGCTTGTCGGACATGATGGTTCCAAAAAACGTGGGTTGCCGGGAAAAATGGTGGGCGTAACTGGACTCGAACCAGTGACCCCTTCCATGTCAAGGAAGTACTCTAACCAACTGAGCTATACGCCCCGGAATGCAAAGAACGGCGACGACCGACGAACAGCAAGACCGAATTGTAGGGGGGCGCTGGGCGTCTGTCAAGTTAAGCGCCCGGCCCCGGGGCCTACTCGGGGAAAATCTTCTCCATGAAGCGGCCCAATTCGGCGAACTTTTCCTGGTAATCCTCGCGGCTCAAGCGGATGACCTCGTGGGCCTCTTCCCGGTTGTAGGTGGTCACGATGTCCGTCTGGCCCTTCTGCATCGTGGGGAAATCCTTGTAGGTCAGGAAGTAGTGCCGGAGCCGGTCCACCAGGTTGTGGGGGCAGTCGCTGATGTCGTTCCACTCGCCGTAAACCAGGTCGCTCTTCAGGACCGCGATGATCTTGTCGTCGGCTTCCCCGTTGTCGATCATGCGCAATCCCCCGATGGGCTTGGCCTCCACCAGGATGTCGCTCTTGAAGATGGGGCGCTCGGACAGCACGCAGATGTCCAAGGGGTCCGTGTCCCCGTCCATCTTGGAAAGGCCGGCCTTCTTGGCGAAATAAGCCGAGACCCGGGGCCCGCAATAGGTTCGGGGAATGAGGCCGTAAAGCGAGGGGCATTGGCTGGAAAAGGCCTGGGGGCGGTCGACCTTCAAGAAGCCGGTGTTCTTGTCCACCTCATACTTCACGTTGTCCGTCGGCGTGATCTCGATGTAGGCGTTGACGATGCGCGGCGCCTCGTAACCGATGTCCAGCCCGTGCCAGGGATGGTGCTTGAATAAAAGCCGCGCGTACTTGTCGAACGAATGATCCGCCATGAAAAGCCTCCGGCCGCCGTTAAAAGTGCCTGATTGTACCGAACCTGGCGGCCCTGTCCACCCCTTATTTCATTTCCAGCCCGTGAGCCCCGCCTTGACCCGGGCGAAGGGCGGCAGGGCCCGGTCCTTGTCCGACAAAAGGGGCGAGGCCAAGGGCCAGGTGATCCCCAACTCGGGGTCGTTCCACAAAACCCCGACCTCATCGCCGGGGTTGTAATAGTCCGTGCATTGGTAGGCCACGTCCGCCGAGGGGCTGAGCACGCAAAAGCCGTGGAAGAAACCCGGGGGGACGTAGAGCAGTTGAAAGCCGGAGTCCTTCAAGGAAAAACCGCGCCATTGGCCGAAGGTGGGCGACCCGGGCCGGCCGTCCAGTGCCACGTCGTAAATCTCCCCGGCCAAAACCCGCATGAGCTTGCCTTGGGGTTTTTGGAGTTGGGCGTGGAGCCCCCGCAGGACCCCCTGGGAAGACCGGGAGCGGTTGTCCTGCACGAAGTCGGCGTCCACCCCTAAATCGGCCAAACGGCGGGCGTGGTATTCCTCGACGAAAAAACCCCTGGAGTCGACCCGGGGTTCCAGTTGGATGAGCTTCAAGCCCGCCAGGGGCTCTTGGAGGAGCCGCATGGCCTAGGCCAAGAGCGATTTCAGGTAATCCCCGTAGGTGCCGGGGTAGCTTTCGGCGATCTTCCTGAACTCGTCCTTCGAAAGGAAATTCTGCTTGAGGGCGATCTCTTCCAGGCAAGCCACCCTCAGGCCCTGGCGCTCCTCGATGGCTTGGATGAAGGTCGAGGCCTGCAAGAGGGACTCGGGCGTCCCCGTGTCGAGCCAAGCGATGCCCCGGCCCAGGATTTCCACCTTCATTTTGCGCCGCCGCAAATATTCCAGGTTCACGTCGGTGATCTCCAGCTCCCCCCGCTTGGAGGGCTTGAGGCCCTCGGTGATGGGGACGACTTGGTTGTCGTAAAAGTAAATCCCGGGCACCGCGAAGGAGGATTTGGGTTTGGCGGGTTTTTCCTCGATGCCCACCGGCAGGCCTTGGGCGTCGAATTCCAGGACGCCGTAGCGTTCCGGGTCCCTCACCCAATAACCGAAAATGAGCGCCCCCTCGGTCAGTTGGGCCCCCGCGCGCAAATGCTGGGTCAAGCCCTGCCCGTAAAAGATGTTGTCCCCCAGCGCCAGGGCCACCGGGTCCTTCCCGATGAAGTCCTTGCCCACCAAAAAAGCCTGGGCGATGCCCGCGGGTTTTTCCTGGACCGCGTAGCGCATCTTAAGGCCCAGCGCCGACCCGTCGCCCAGCAGGCGCTTGAAGCCGCCGATGTCGTCCGGCGTCGAGATCAAAAGCACTTCCTGGATCCCGGCCAACATCAGCGCCGAGAGGGGGTAATAGATCATGGGCTTGTTGTAGACCGGCAAAAGTTGCTTGCTGACCGAGCGCGTGATGGGATAAAGCCTCGTCCCCAGGCCGCCGGATAAGAGGATGCCCTTCATTTTTTGCCTCCCGTCAATCCCAGTCTTTGCCGGCCGTATTTCCCGGCCTGGACCTTCTGGCACCAAATCCGGTTGAGCAGGTACCAACGCACGGTCTCCCGGATCCCCTCCTTAAACCCATGGCGGGGCTTCCAACCCAATTCCCGCTTGATCTTGGAGGCGTCGATGGCGTAACGGCGGTCGTGGCCCGGCCGGTCCTTCACGAAAACCTTCAACTGGGAATAGCGCCTGAGCCCCTTGGCCCTGAGGGCCGGGTTTTCCCACGCGGGCACGGCCTCGTCCAGGGCCGCGCAAATCGTGTCCACCACGGCCAGGTTCGTCTTCTCGCTGTTCCCGCCCACGTTGTATTTTTCGCCGGCTTTGCCCCGGGACAGGACCGTCCAAAGGGCCTCGCAATGGTCGCCCACATAAAGCCAATCCCGCACGTTGAGCCCGTCGCCGTAAATGGGCAGCGGCTTGCCTTCCAAGGCGTTGAGCAGCGTGAGGGGGATCAGCTTTTCCGGGTATTGGTAGGGCCCGTAATTATTGGAGCAATTGGTGGAAAGCACCGGCAGGCCGAAGGTCTCGAAATAAGCCCGGGCCAAATGGTCGGCGCCGGCCTTGGAGGCCGAATAGGGCGAATTGGGGGCGTAAGGCGTCTCTTCCCGAAAGAGGCCCTTGGGCCCCAGGCTGCCATAGACCTCGTCGGTGGAGATCTGCAGGAAGCGGAAGCCCCGGGCCCGCGCGGGCGGCAACCCCGCCCAGTAACGCCGGCTGGCTTCCAGCATCTCAAAGGCCCCCAAGACGTTGGTGGTCACGAAAACCCGGGGCCCCTCGATGGAACGGTCCACATGGCTCTCGGCGGCGAAATTCACCACCCAATCGGGCCGGCAGGCCCCCAGGGCCTTGCGCACGAGGCCCGCGTCCGCGATGTCGCCCCGGATGAGTTTGAACCGGGGGTTGGGCAAAAGGTCCCGCAGGGTCAAAAGGTTGCCCGCGTAGGTCAGCTTGTCGAGCACCGTGACGCGGGCCCGGGGATTTTTCGCCAGCGCGTAGCGCGCGAAATTCGATCCGATGAAACCCGCGCCGCCCGTCACCAATAAAGAAGTCATTTAATCTCCTAAAAAGATCCGTCGAACGGCAAAAAAATCAACCACGACAAAGCGCGAGGCTTTATCCGCCCCGTCCTGTTGAAGGCGCTTAGGCTTGATGCGCC
>DATKNU010000153.1:0-10722 GCA_035541195.1 bacterium | reverse complement strand
CCACGAAGGCCATGGCCGTGAAGGTCGAGCAACCGATGGCCAGGCCGTCCAGGCCGTCGGTGAGGTTCACGGAGTTGGAGGCCCCCACGATGACCAGCACCGCGAAGAAGGGATAAAGCATCCCCAGGTCCACCGGAACCTTGAAGAAGGGCAGGGTGATGGAGGTGCGCAGGGCGAAATCGTCGGGCAGGGCGGCCAAGTAAATGGCCACGATGATGATGGCGCCCATGGCCTGCAGCATCAGCTTGTAGCCGCTGGGGATGCCCCGGCTCTTGCCGCGGCCGATCAGCTTCCAATAGTCGTCCGCGAAACCCACCAACCCGAACCACACCAAGGCGAAGACCGAAAGCCACAGGAACTTGGAATCCCAGCGCACCCACAAGAGCGTGCTTAAGAGCAGGGTCAAGAGGATGAGCAGGCCGCCCATGGTGGGCGTGCCGGCCTTGGCCGAGTGGCTGGCCGGGCCGTCGGTGCGGATCTTTTCGCCCAATTGGGCCGCCCGCATGCGGGCGATGACCGCCCCGCCCAGGGCCAGGCACAAGGCGAAAGCCGTGATGGCCGCGTAGACGCTGCGGAAAGTCACGTAGCGGAAGACGTTGAAGCCGATGAACTTGTCCGCCAGCGGGTAAAAGAGGTGGTAAAGCACTTTCGATCTCCGATCGGGTTTCAAATTTCAAGTCCCGGTTTTGGGTTTTAGGACCCAAAACCAAGGACCCAGAACGACGCTTTTCTAAAAAGCCTCCAAAACCTTCTCCAACGCCATGCCGCGGGATCCCTTGAGCAGCACGGCGTCGCCCTTGGCGAGCTTGCGCTTGAGGAACTTGCCGGTCAGCTTGGCCGTGGGGAAATGCCAGACCCTCAAGCCCTTGCGCACGGCGGTGTGGTCCAAGGCCTCGCCCATGGCGTCCCCCACCAGGACGAGCCCCGCCAGGGGTTCCATCAGGGCCAGGCGCAGGATCTGGGCGTGGGCGCCCAAGGAGTAATCGCCCAGTTCCAGCATGTCGCCCAGGACCGCGTATTTGGACCCGGAAGCCGGGACCCGCTCAAAGGCCGAAAGGGCGGCCACCATGGAGGTCGGCGAGGCGTTGTAGGCGTCATTGATGAAAAGAATCCCGTTCCTTTTTTTCAACTCCATGCGCATGGGGGCCTCCACCTTGAAGGTGGCCAGGCGATGGGCGCATTCTTCGGCGCCGACCCCCAGGGCCATGGCCGCGGTGGCCGCCGCCAGGGCGTTTTGCACGTTGTGCTCGCCCAGCATGGCCAGGCTGGTGCGGAAGGCCCGTCCTTCGGCCCAGAGGGCGAATTGGGTCTTGAGCCCCAAAAGTTTGAGGCCCTTGGCCCGCAGGGTGCCTTGCGACAATCCGAAGGTCTTCTTGTTCTCGTAGTCTTTTTTCAAGTAACCGTCCTCGGCGTTTAACACCACGGTCCCCCCTGGCCTCAAGTGCGAGGCAATCTTCAGCTTCTCCGCCGCCAACTGCCGCTTGCCCCGGAAATTGCCCAAGTGGGCTTCCCCGATGGCCGTCACCACCGCCACGTCCGGCCGGGCGATGTCCGACAAGCGCTCCATCTCGCCCGGATGGTTGATGCCCAGCTCCACCACCGCCGTCTGGTGCCCGGGCTTCAGTTTCAGCAAGGTCAGGGGCAATCCGAAGTGGTTGTTCAGGTTCCCCTTCGTCTTGAGCACCTCGTACTTCCCCGCCAGCAAGTGGGCCGTCAGGTCCTTCACGGTCGTCTTGCCCACGCTGCCCGTCACCGCCACCACCGGCCCGCCCCACTGGAGCCGAAGGGAGCGGCCCAAATCGCCCAGGGCGCGGGTGGTGTCGCCCACCAGCACTTGGGGCAGGGAAACCCCCTTCACGACCCGGGACACCAAGGCCGCCGCCGCGCCCCGCTTCTTGGCCTCGGCGAGGAAATCGTGCCCGTCAAACCTTTCGCCCTTCACCGCGGTGAAAAGAAAGCCCCTTTCCACCGCCCGGGTGTCATGGCAAACGCCCGCCACCCTTGTTGCGCCGTCGCCTTTGGCGACCCGGCCATTGGCCAGGGCGGCCGCTTCCCGCAAGGTCCAAGGCAACATTAAGCCGCCTTCCAAAAATTTAACGGGCGGCGCAATCCCGCCCGGTTTGTTTGCGCAGCAAACTGGCGGGACATAACCGCCTTCCAAAAATTTAACTGGCGGCACACAACCGCACCCGCCGGCGCTTTTCCCTTTTCCAACGGGGAAATTGGACTCGCGGCGCACGGAGATCCCGAGAAGGGCGTTGGAATAAGCGTGGTTCTCGGGATCTCCCTGGGCTCGGTCTTCACTTCCCCATCCTCCTCAAGGCCTTCAAGGCCTCCTCCCGGTCGTCAAAATGGTGCTTGGTTTCGCCGATGACCTGGTAGGTCTCGTGGCCCTTGCCGGCGATGAGCACCACGTCCCCGGGCCGGGCCATGGAAATGGCCAAGCGGATGGCCTTCGCGCGGTCTTCTTCCACCCAAACCCGGCGGTGGCCGTTTTGGATGGCGGCAGCGGGGATGCCCTTGACGATTTCCCTCAAAATGCTTTTGGGGTCCTCGGTGCGGGGATTGTCCGAAGTCACCACCGTCAGGTCTGCCAGGCGGCTGGAGATCTCGCCCATCAGGGGGCGTTTGGTCTTGTCCCGGTCCCCGCCGCAACCGAACACCGAGATGAGCCGGTGGTCCTTGTCCCCGATCAATTGGCGCGAGGCGATCAGCGCCTGCTCCAAGGCGTCCGAGGTATGGGCGTAATCGACCAAAAGGGTGAAGGGCTGTCCGCCCTGGACCTGCTCGAAGCGGCCCGGAACCGCGGGCGCCTGGGCCAGGCCCTTTTGCAGCGTCCGCCAAGGGAATCCCAGTTCCCGCAACACCGCGATGGCGGCCAGCGCGTTGTAAACGTTGAAGAGGCCCGTCAAAGGCACTTGGAACGGCCGGCCCTGTACGGCGAAACGCAGGTGGCCCGGGGTCAGTTCCACTTGGGTGGCCTGATAGGCGCACTTGCGGCCCACGCCGTAACCCACGCCCTTGGACCCCAGGCGCTTGAGCAACTTGCGGCCGTAGGCGTCGTCGGCGTTGACCGCCCGGGCCTTGACGGTCGGGAATTCGGTGAAGAGCCGGCTTTTCGCCTTGAAATAATTGGCGAAGGTTTTGTGGTAGTCCAAATGGTCCCGGCCCAGGTTGGTGAAGGCCGCGCCGGTGAACTCGAGCCCCAAGACCCGCTTCATTTCCAGCGCGTGGGACGAGACTTCCATGACCGCCCAGGCGCAGCCGGCCTTTTTCATTTCAAAAAGCAGCTTGGCCAGGGTCAAGGAAGAGGGCGTGGTGTTGTTGGCCTCGATTTTCTTTTTTCCGATCTCATAGGCGATGGTGCCCATGAGGCCCGTCTTGAACCCCGCTTGGCGCAGGATCGAGCGGATTAAAAAAGTCGTGGTGGTCTTGCCCTTGGTGCCGGTCACCCCGACCACCTTGACCGAGCGCGAAGGGTGGCCGTAAAAGGCGTGGGACGCCAAAGCCAAGGCCTCGCGGGCGTCCCCCACGACGGCCTGGGGAACGGCGAGGCCCGGGACGGCTTTTTTCTCCACCAAGAGCGCGGCCGCGCCTTTTCGGGCTGCTTCCGCCGCGAAAGCCCGGCCATCTTGTTTGGCGCCGGGGATGCAGGCGAAGAGCTCGCCCCGCTTGACGAGCTTGGAGTTTTCGGCGATGCCCGAAATCACCGGGTCACCCGAACCCTCAACCCTCAGGGGCTCGATGGCTTGGAGGAGGGCCTTCCATCTCATGAGGGACCTCCCACGCCGGAGGCGGTCCGGACGTCGGCCAGGGGAAGGTCGCAATTAAGCTCGCAAAAACCCGCCGCCGGCACCGCTCGGCCCGGCAGGGGGAACTGGGATTCCACGACGCCCTGGCCCCTGAAATTCACCTTCAAACCCAAGGGCGCCACCAAAGCCAGGGCTTGGCGCTTGGTCTTGCCCCGCAGGTCTGGCATCAACTGCCCCGCGGCGGCGGAAGCGCTTGGGGCTTCCGCGCCCAGGGAAAGCGTTATTTTGGGCGCGGGATCCGCGGCAATCTGCGAACCCGCCTTCAAGGATTGGCCCGCCACCCGCTCGCCCTTGCCCGAGAACTTCAGCTTCAGCCCCGAGGCCTCGGCCAACCATTGGCATTGGGCCTGGGTCAAGCCCTCGAAATCCGGGACCGAACGGGGCGCCGTGGTCGCCGGCGCGGCCGCCACGGCGGTGGGCGCCACCAAGTCATAGGCCATGGCCCGCTTGGCCACTTCCTTGAAAACCGGGCCCGCGGTGTAGCCGCCCCAATAAAGGCCCCGGGGATCGTCCAGGGAGACGTAAATGGCCAGGCGGGGATGGTCGGCGGGCACGAAGCCCACGAAGGAGGACACATAGTTGTACTTGGAATATTGCTTGCCCATGAACTTGTAGGCGGTGCCCGTCTTTCCCGCGATGTCGTAGTTGGGCAGCGCCACCGCGGTGCCCGTGCCCTTGGCCACCACCCAGCGCATCAGGTCCGTCATGCGCGCGGCGGTCTTGGCCGAGCAAACCCGGCGGATTTTCTGGGGCGAAAATTCCTTGACCGTGCGCCCGTCGATGGTTTCCATCCGGGAGACGATGTAGGGCTTCATCATGACGCCGCCGTTGGCGATGGCCGCGTAGGCGTCCAGGATCTGCAGCGGCGTGGTGGAAACCTCATAGCCGTAGGGGATGGTGGTGATGGAAGTGCCGCTCCACTTGGACACGGGGCGGATCATGCCCGCCGCCTCGCCGGGCAGGTCCACGCCCGTCAAGTCGCCGAAGCCGAAACGCTTGACCCAGCGATAGAGCTCGTCCTTGCCCAGCTTCATGGCCACCTTGGTGGTGCCGATGTTGCTGGAATAACCGAAGATTTCCCGCACGGTCAGCCAACCGAATTTCTCGTGGTCCGTGACCACCCGGCCGTAATCCGTGGTGAAGTGGCCGTTCTCGCAGAAGAACTTGTCGTCCTCATTGACCACGCCGTCCTCCAGCGCGCCCGCCATGGTCACCAGCTTGAAGGTGCTGCCCGGCTCGAAAGCGTCGGCCACGGCCCGGTCGCTCCAGATTTCCTTGCCGTAACCCTTGAAGTCGTTGGGGTCGAAGTTGGGGTAGTTGGCCACCGCCAGAAGCTCGCCGGTGTGGGGGTCCATCACCAGGATGGAGGCGGCCTTGCACCGGTATTTGTCGAAAGCCTTCGCCAGCTCCACCTGGGCGATGTGCTGGAGGGTCTTGTCCAAGGTGGTCACCACGTTGAGCCCGTCGGTGCCCGCCGTGACCTTTTTATTGTCCGCCACCACCAGCCGGCCCCGGGCGTCCCGCTCGGCCATCACCTTGCCGGCCTTGCCCTTGAGCGAGGCGTCGTAATAGCGTTCCAAACCGTCCAATCCCTGGTTGTCGATGCCGGCGAAGCCCACCACATGGGACGCCATCTCGTGGTCGGGGTAAAAACGGCGTTGTTCCCGGAAGGCCTCCACGCCTTGGAGCTTCAGGCTCTCCACCGCCGTGGAGCGCTCATAGGGGACTTGGCGGGCCAGCCACACGAAGGGTTTCCGGGAGGACAATTTGGACAGCAGCTCCGGGTAGGGCATGCCCAAGGACTGGGAAAGGACCTTGGCCGTGCCGGCCTTGTCGGCGATGAGGTCCGGGTGGGCGCAAACATTGAAGAGGTCCACGTTCACCGCCAAGGGGCTCTCGTTGCGGTCCTCGATCAGGCCGCGGGAGGCCTGCACTTCCTTGGGCGTGAACTGCTGGCGGTCCGCCATTTCGCGGAATTCCCCGTGCTTGATCACCTGCAGGTACACCAACCGGCCCTCCACCACCAGGGCGCAAAAGAGGATGGCCAGCTTCACGATGAAAAGGCGCTTCTCGCCCTGGGTCATGGCCTTCAAGCCGCTCACTTGAGCCCCCAATTCTTGACGGCGCCGGTCCAGGCGGCCAGCCAGCGGGGCGTGGAGGACTCCGAATCCTTGAGGATCACCACTTGGTCCGAGCGGGGGGTGGTCATGCCCAGTTGGGTTTGGGCGATGGTCTCCACCCGGGCCAAGCTGTCCACGTCATGGAGCTTGTATTGAAGATAGTAGTATTGGTTGGAAAGCTCTTCCTTCTGGACCTTCAGGGCCTGCACCTCGTAACCGAGCTTGACCACCTGCAGGTGCTGCCAGACATAGAGGAAAAGGAAGAAGGCCAGCGCCGCCACGCCCCAAATGGTGCCCTTGAAATCCCGGCGGCGCACGGCCTTGGCCAGGTTCCCCCGCCAAAACATCCCGGCGTCCACCACCTCATTGGCGGTGCTCACCACTTGGTCCTTGAAGGTGGGCGCTTGGGCCATCAGGCTTTCCCCCCGGCCAATTTCTCGGCCACGCGCAGCTTGGCGCTGCGGGAGCGGGGGTTCGACTCGATCTCGGCCTCGGAGGCCGTCACGGGCTTGCCCGTCAGGATTTTCAAGGAAGCCTTGTGGCCGCATTGGCACAGGGGAATTTCGGGCGGACAGACGCAGTCGACGGCTTCCCGCCTGAAGAATTGCTTGACCAGGCGGTCCTCGAGGGAATGAAAGCTGATGACGGCCATCCGGCCCCCGGGCTTAAGGACCCGCAGCGCCGAGGCCAGGCCCTTTTCCAAGGCCTGGAGCTCCCGGTTCACTTCCATGCGGATGGCCTGGAACAGGCGGGTGGCCGGGTGCTTTTGGGGCCCGGGCTTATAGAGGACGCGCTTGGCGAGCGCCGCCAGTTCCTCGGTGGTGGAAAAGGGTTTCTCGCCCCGGGCCTTCACGATGGCGCGGGCCAAGGCCCGGCCCTTGGGCTCTTCCCCGTATTCCCAGAAGATCTTGGCGAGCTTTTCTTCCGGGTATTGGTTGACCACGTCCGCCGCGGTCAAGGGGGCGGATTGGTCCATGCGCATGTCGAGGGGGCCGGATTGCTGGAAGGAAAAACCGCGGGACGCGGAATCCAATTGTAGCGAGGATACGCCGATATCCATCAACACGCTGTCCACCTCTGACAATCCAAGGTTTGTCAGCACATCCAGGAGGTCGGCGAAGTTGGCCTGACAAAGGGTGACCCGAGGGTCCCCCTTCAGTGCTCGGCCGGCGTGTTGAAGGGCATCGACATCCTGGTCCAACCCCACGTAACGGCCGCGGGGCAGACGTTTTAAAATCTCAGCCGCGTGGCCGCCCAGCCCGAGGGTCCCGTCCAGGACCACCCCATCCGGGGGGGGCGACAACCATTCCACCGTCTCGGCCAAAAGGACCGGTTGGTGGGACGGTTCAGCTTTCAAAGCGGGCGATCGCCTCTTCCTCACTCGACACGACGTCGAAATGGGAGAAGGCACCCACTAGTTTGAAAAGGTTGGTGACGTAAGGGGCCATGCCGGCGATTTTGATCTCGCCGTCCAGCGCCCTAAAGCGAAGGCTTTTCTCGACCAGCTTGGCGATGCCGTTGAGGGACATGTGGGTCACCTTTCGGAAATTCAGCACCACCTTTGTTTTGTTCGACAAGACCAAATCGGTCAAAACCCGGAGCATCGATTCCACCTCGTCCAGGCTCAATTCGCCAGCGAGACGAAGCACGGTAACGGTTTGCGCTTTGGTTGTAACCGGCATCCGAGTATCTCCCCAATTTTTCAGGCCACGACCGGCAAGCGGCCGGTCTTCTCCATCATCTCCCTGACGTCGCGGTAGGTCTCGAACATGCCCTCCACGCCCATGGCGCGGAAGAGGTGCTTGAGACGGCTGTTGAGCCCCACGATCTTCAGGTCCCCCCTCTTGAAGCGGATGTAACTCCAGAGACGAGCCAGGGTCCCCAACCCATTGGCGCTCATCGTTGAAACCTGGGTTAAATCCAGGACCACCCTGCGGCAGCCCTTCCCCATCAACTGCGAAACCGAATGAACCAACTTCTCCAAATCCTCATCGTCCATATCCCCGACGATGGAAAGCAGCGTGAACTTTTCCTTGATCTCGATGCCCAGTTCCATCAGCGCCACCCCGTCACAGAGTTAACGACTGAATGCCTTTGTCCGACAGCTTCTGGCCCAAGAGCTCCAAGGACTGCGACGTCTGGGCGTTGTAGTTTGCGTAACGTTCCTTGTCCCAAATCTCGATGCGGTGCAAGAGCCCCGCGATCACCACGTTCTTCGAAAGGCCCGCTTCCTGGCGCAGGATCGGCGAGATCACGATGCGTCCCTGCTGGTCGATCTCCACCTCGTCGCTGTTGCCCAGGATCATGCGTTGGAACTGCCGCACTTCGGGGCTTAGGCTGTTCAGGGAGGACAATTGGTCCTCGATTTTTTTCCAGGCGTCCATCGGGTAAAGGAAAAGGCATTGGTCGAAACCCAAGGTCAAAACCAAGGGCGTTTCGTGGTCGCTTTTAATCTGGTCCCGCAATCGGGCCGGAATGTTCAGGCGTCCCTTTTCATCCAGTGAGTTGTGAAAGATCCCTCGGAACATGACACCCTTACCTTGAAAAATAAGGGTTTTTGTGAGTTTTACCCCACTTTCACCCACTTTTTTCCACTTGGCGCCATTATGAGGAAATAAAGGCTTTGGTCAAGCCCTTTTTCTTTATTTTCCAACTATTTAGCCGGTGGGGGACAAGTGGGGGAAAATCCAAAATCCTGTAAAAAAGGGGTTAATTCTGGGTCCGGCCCTAGCTTCAGGGGATGAAATGGCCTAAAAAGGCCATAAATTAAGGATTTTTAAGGGGGGCTCATGCGTTTTTTAAGCCTTTGGGGGGCTTTATTCCTGTCTTTTTCATCCGCCTTATGGGCCAAGACACCCGATTCAGGCCTTCAAAAGATTAACCATATTATTGTGATCTACCAGGAAAACTGGAGCTTCGACGGGCTCTATGGATCCTTCCCCGGCGCTGAGGGCATCACCAGCCCGGGCGCGACCTTCGACCAAGTGGACGCCCAAGGCCGGCCCCTCACGGTTTTGCCCCAGCCTATTTTAAGCGTCGATAAAAAAACAAAGGCCGTGACCTATGACCCACGCTTCCCCGCCAACCTGCCGGTGAAGCCCTTTGACCTTTTGACTTATATGAAGGCCACGGACAAGACCGGCGATCTGGTCCACCGCTATTATCAAGAACAAGCGCAAATCGACGGCGGCAAGATGGATAAGTTCGTTTCCGTCAGCGACAACGGCGGATTGGTGATGAGTTATTTCGACGCCTCGAAATTACCCGAAGGACAATTGGCCTCGCGGTACACGCTTTGCGACCATTATTTCCAGGGCGCCTTCGGGGGCTCGCTCTTGAACCATTTGTATTTGATCTGCGCCGACACCATTTCCTGGAAGGACGCGCCCGCCACCCTGCGCGCCCAAGTGGACGCCCAAGGCCGGATGGTGAAGGACGGTTTCCTCAGCCCCGAAGGACTTGTCATCAACAATTGCCAAACCGAAAACCTACCCCACGATCCCAGGACGCCGAAGGAACAATTGGTGCCAGGCTCCGATCTTCCCACCATCGGGGACCGCCTGAGTGATAAGAATGTTTCCTGGGCCTGGTACGCTGAAGGCTTCAACGACGCCTTGGCCGGCAAGGCGGACGAAGATTACGAGTACCACCACCAGCCTTTCATCTATTTCAAAAAATACGCCAGCCCCACTTCGGTCGATCACCAGCACTTGAAGGACAAGGATGATTTCTTGAACGACCTGAAATCCGGTTCCCTGCCCTCGGTGTGCTGGATCAAGGCCTTGGGCGAGAACGACGAGCATCCCGGCTACGCGGATTTGCAAAAGGGACAGGAATATGTGGCGGGCTTGGTGAAGGCCGTGCAGGACAGCCCCTATTGGAAGGACTCGGTTATTTTAATCACTTACGACGACCACGGCGGCCGTTGGGACCATGTGGCCCCGCCCAAGCGCGATTCACTGGGCCCGGGCATCCGCCTGCCGCTCATCGTGGTGTCGCCCTTCGCGAAAAAGGGTTTCGTGGATAAGACCGTCTATGACACCACTTCGATTTTAAAGTTGATCGAGAGCCGATGGGACTTACAGCCGTTGAATGACAGGGACAAGAAGGCGGTCAATTTGACGAATGTCTTTGATTTCGCCCAGGATGAATAAGAGGGGCACTGCCGACGCCCCTCAGTCCCCGATTCCCTTCATCTCTTCTTGCGTCATTCTAAACTCCGCCGCCGCGATGAGGCCCTCCACTTGGTCCGGGTGGCGGAAGCCCACGATGGCGCCCGTCACTTCCGGCCGCCTTAAAACCCAGGCGATGGCCGCAACACCCGCGCTATGGCCGTACTTCGCCCCTATTTTCCCCAAGGCCTCCTGTAAGGCCAAATTACGGGTTAAAAGCGGCTCTTTGAATTGGTCATTGCCCCGGCGCCAATCGCCTTGGGGCAAGCTTTGGATGCGTTCCCGGCTCATGCGGCCACTTAAAAGGCCGGCCTGCATGGGCGAATAGACGATCACGCCAATGTTGTTTTCCCCGCAGAAAGGCAGGATTTCGGCTTCGATCTCCCGGCGGGCCGCCGAATAGGGCGGTTGGAGCGAGGTCACGGGAGCGATGGCTTGGGCCCTTTTCATTTGGGCGGGGCTGAAGTTGGAAACGCCGATCCAACGGACCTTCCCCTCTTTTTGCAAGCGGGCCATCTCCGCCCAGCCCTCCTCAATGTCGGCGTCGGGGTTGGGCCAGTGGATCTGCCAAAGATCCAATCGCTCCACCCCCAAGCGCCGCAGGCTGTCCTCGCACTC
>DATKNU010000152.1:0-7321 GCA_035541195.1 bacterium | reverse complement strand
ACGATTGGAGCATGGGCTACGACTGGGACAAGGAAGTGGTGTCCTGCCTGCCGGACTATTACCGCTGGACCCAGTGGATCTTCCTCAAGCTCCATGAGAAGGGCCTGGCCTACCGCAAGAAATCCAACGTCAATTGGTGCCCCACGGACATGACGGTTTTGGCCAACGAGCAGGTGGTGGACGGGCGTTGCGAGCGTTGCGACAGCCTGGTGGAACAAAAGGACCTGGAACAATGGTTCTTCAAGATCACCGAATACGCCGACCGGCTCCTGGCGGACCTCCAGGGGTTGGAAAATTGGCCGGACCGGGTCAAGACCATGCAACGCAACTGGATCGGCCGCAGCGAGGGCGCCCAGGTGGACTTCAAGGTGGAGGGCGGCGGGGAAACCATCACGGTCTTCACCACCCGGCCCGACACGCTTTTCGGGGCCACCTACTTGGTGCTGGCGCCCGAGCATCCCCTGGTGGCGGGCCTGGTGGCCGGCGGCCCCAAGGAAAAAGAAGCCCAGGCTTTCGTGGCTTCGGCCAAGAACCTCAGTTCGTTGGAACGCATGGGGGAAAACGCGGAGAAACAGGGCCTGGACACCGGCCGCCGCGCGGTCAACCCGGTGAACGGCCAATCCATCCCCATCTACCTGGCCAATTACGTGCTGATGAATTACGGGACCGGCGCCATCATGGCCGTGCCCGCCCATGACACCCGGGACTTCGCCTTCGCCAAGAAATTCAACCTCCCGATCCTACGGGTCATCGAGGGGGGCGACCCCGAATTGAAGGAAGCCCATACCGAGGACGGCCGCTTGATGAACTCCGGCTTCCTCGACGGCCTGACCGTCGGGCCCGCCAAGGCGAAAATGGCCGAGTGGCTGGAACAAAGGAAACTGGGGAAGGCCTCGGTCAGCTACCGCCTCCGGGACTGGCTCATTTCCCGCCAACGCTATTGGGGCGCCCCCATCCCCATGATCGATTGCCCGAAGTGCGGTTGGGTGCCCGTGCCCGAGAAGGACCTGCCGGTGAAGCTCCCCCGCAACGTCGAGTTCAAGCCCACCGGGGAATCGCCCTTGAAGAGCGTGCCCGAGTTCGTGAACGCCGCCTGCCCCAAGTGCGGCGGGGCGGCCAAGCGGGAAACCGACACCATGGACACCTTCGTGGATTCCAGCTGGTATTTCCTGCGCTACGTCTCGTCCCATGAATCCACCCGGGCCTTCGACCCCCAGGTGGTCAACCAGTGGCTTCCCGTGGACCAATATATCGGCGGGGTGGAACACGCGATCCTACACCTGCTTTACTCGCGCTTCATCACCAAGGTGCTGAAGGATTTGGGGCTGATCGCCTTCGACGAACCCTTCAAGCGGCTCTTCACCCAGGGCATGATCACCAAGGGCGGGGTCAAGATGTCCAAGAGCAAGGGCAATTCGGTGCAACCCGACGAACTCATCCAAAAATACGGCTCGGACACTTTCCGGCTCTATACCCTCTTCATCGGGCCCCCGGAGCGGGACGCCGAGTGGGACGACCGGGCCGTGGACGGTTCCTTCCGGTTCTTGGGACGGGTTTGGCGGCTTTTCGTGGAGCTGCTGGAAAGGCCCGATTTCGCCGCGAAAGCCCCGCTGGAGGCCCCCGCCGAGGCCGACAAGCAGCTGCGCCGCAAGACCCACCAAACCATCCAGAAGGTCACCCAGGACATGGAAGGCGGCTTCAAGTTCAACACCGCCATCAGCGCCATGATGGAACTGGTCAACCTGCTTTATACTTACAAGGAGAATCCCGATTCCAAGACCCCCATCCTGCGGGAGGCCGTGGAATCCCTGATCCGATTGTTGGGGCCCCTGACGCCCCACGTGGCCGAGGAAATGTGGAGCCGATTGGGACATCCCAAGACCTTGATGGATTCCGGTTGGCCGGCTTTTGACCCGGATTGGCTGGTGGCCGACGTGGTGGAAATCGCGGTCCAAGTCAACGGCAAGATCAAGTCCAGGGCCCTGGTGCCCGTGGGATTGGACGAGGCCGGGGTGAAGCGGGAGGTCCAAAAGGACGGCAAGCTGGCCTCGGCGCTGGACATGGCCAAGGTCAAGAAAACCATCTGGGTCCAGGACAAGCTCGTGAATTTCATCGTGGGGGCCTGAGCATGAAACGCCTATTTTCCCTGCTGGCCTTGGCGGCCTTGGGGGCCGGTTGCACCCCTTCGGTCATGATCGTGCCCTCCTACATCCAAAATGTCGGGGTGGCGCTGGTCCAAAACCAGACCAGCCAATATGGGTTGGACACCCTTTTCACCCAGCAATTGATCCAAGGTTTCCAAACCGACGGCAGGCTTCCCATCGCCAATCCGGACCGGGCGGACCTGGTGGTGCAGGTCACCATCAAAAAATACGACGCCATCCCCATCCTTTTCGACCCCAAGACCAACAATGTGCTCCAATACCGGCTGAGCTTGACCTACGACATGGTGGCCCAGGACAAGCGCCTGAATAAGATCTTGGTGGAAGACAAGGACAAGGTCCGCAGTTATTTTTACTATACGACCCTCTACACGGGCGCCATTTCCTACACGGACACCCAGGCCTTGTCGAACCTCGCCGATGATTTGAGCCACGCCATCATCCGCCGCGTTTTGGAAGGGAATTGACGCCATGACGAGAAACCCCAAGGCCCTCGGGGCCGGCCTGCTGCTTTTGGCCCTCACGGGGGGGATTTCCCCCGTCCAGGCCGACCTTCAATGGATCACCGGCTCGGTACCCAAGAACCCGGTGGACGCGGGCAATCCGGGCGTCAAGGACGCGCCTTCGGCCCCCGCCCCCGCGGCCGGCGCGGCTTCCTCGGACTTGCTCATCTGCCACATGATCACCTGCACCAAGATCGTCAACGACTACCCGAACGACAGCGTGAATTACTTCTACCTGAACAAAAACGACCAAATCTGCTTCTACCTTTATTTCCTCATCAAGCCCGCCAGCCGCATCCACACGGTCAGCATCGAGTGCACCAACCCCTTGGGGATCCAGATCGCCAAATACGACCAGGAATTCCGGGTGGGCTTCACGGACCGGCTGCTCACGGTGGACAATGAAACCTATCAATGGTTCCTGTCCACCCTGACCTTGGGAATGGACCATCTGCGGGCCGAATACGGGCAAACGGGCCTGCCCAAAGACCCGGGCCTCTATACCTTCAAGACCTCCATCGACGGGCAGGAAGTCGGCGTCACCTTTTTTTACGTGAAGCCCCAACCGATCCAACCGCCCTCGCCGATCGCCACCGTGGCCCCGGGCGGCTCCATGACGGGGCCCGCGGGCCTGATGCCCCTCAGCACGCCGATTTCAAGCCTTCCGATCCAGAACAAGATCCCTTAAAGGCCCGCGATGTATTTTGACGAGTTCATCCAAAAACTGGCCCGGGGGCCCTGGCCAACCGTGGTCCTTTTTTACGGCGAGTCCGAGGGCGTGATCTCGGAGGCCTATCAACAGCTGCGCCAGGCTTTCAAGGCCAAGTCGCCCGAGGGGACCCTCCATCTTTTCGAGGGCGGGGAATCTGAGTTGGCCCAAATGTTGTCCGAGGCCCAAACCGCGTCGCTCTTCGCCACCCGGCAGTTGTTGGTGCTGCGGGGCGCCGAGAAAGCCTTGGGGGGCCGGTCCGAGGCCGCCCAAGCCAGGCTCCAAGATTACTTCGAGAATCCCAACCCCGATTCCACGCTGGTTTTCGCCGCCAACGGCCTTCGCAAGAGCTCCAAGATCGTGGCTTTCCTGGAGAAAAAAGGATGGGCGGTCCAATGCTCGGACATCCCGGAATGGAAATTGACGCCTTGGGTGCGCCAACAAGCGCGGGCCTTGGAGCTGGACTTGAACGAGGAGATGGCCCAGGCCTTGATCGAAAAGACCGGCCCGGACATCGCCTACTTGAACCGGGCCCTGGAACACTTGGCGCTCTTCATCCATCCCTCCAAAAAACCGAGGCTCCAGGACGTCCGGGACCTGCCCATCCCCGGGACTGAGGCGGAAATCTTCCCCTTCCTGGACGCCTTGGGTTCGCGCCAGAGCGAAAGGGCCCTGCAGTACCTGAACAGCATGGCGCCCGGGTCGGAAAACGGCTTGGTCTTCATGATGTACCAAAGGATCCGCGACCTGCTGGGGATCAGCGCGGGCAGGGCCGAGGGCCTGGGCCAATCCGAACTGGCCCAAAGGCTCGGCCTGCATCCCTTTCGGGTGAAAAGCCTCTGGGAACAAGCGGGCCAGTTTTCAGCCAAGGAACTGCGGGACGCCTTGAGGGATTTGATACGGATTCAAGCGGGGCTGGTCACGGGACGGGTGGGGAAGAACGGCTTGGCCACCCTCTTGGAATGGTGGGTGGTCAAATGGGGGAGAAACCCGTTAGCCGCCAAGGCGGCTAACGGGCGCTGATTACTTCTTGAACTTCTTGTGGACGAAAGACGAAAGCTTGGAGACGTTGCGCGAAGCGGTCTGGGCTTTGATGATCCCGTTGGAGCTGGCGGTGTCCAGGACCTTCATGACCTGCTTCAACTTCTGAGCGGCTTCCTCGGGGGTTTGGGCCGCCCGGACGGCCTTGATGGCCGTGCGGATCTTGTTTTTCTCGGCGGAGTTGCGGGCCGTGCGGCGCTTGATGCGGCGGACGTCCTTAATCGAAGACTTAATGATCGGCATTGAAATCCTTCCTTCCGGGGATAATAGGACGGTCATCCTAAACGAAGCAAAAGGGGCTGTCAAGAATGGTCCGTGCGAAAGAGGGGCAAAAACCGGCCCAAAACCTGGGTCGGCACTTTAGGGTCGTCTCCCTGGCCACCGGATTGAGCCGGGTCACGGGATTCGCCCGCGACATGATCAACGCCCATCTTTTCGGCGCGGGCCTCGTGTCGGACGCTTATTTTTCCGCCAACCGCATCCCCAACCTGCTGAGGGACCTTTTCGCCGAAGGGGCCCTGTCCTCGGCCCTGGTGCCCGCCTTGTCCAAAAGCCTGCGCCTGGAAAAGGCCAAGGCCACCTGGGCCCTGGCGTCCCAGGTCTTCACCTTCCTGCTCTTGTCCGTGGGGCTGGTGGTGGCCCTGGGAATCCTCTTCGCCAAGCCTTTGGTGGCCCTGATCGCCCCGGGCTTCCTCTCGGATCCGGTGAAGTTCACCCTGACCGTCCACCTGACCCAAATCCTCTTCCCCGTGCTGCTCTTCGTTTCCATGGCGGCCTTCTGCATGGGGCTCCTCAATTCCCATGAGCGCTACGGGGTCTCGGCGCTGGCGCCCATCGCCATGAACCTGACCTTGATCCTGGCCGGCGGCGCGCTGGTTTTCTTCTCGGGGCTGGGACCGGACCGCGACCTGGCCAACATCTATTGGTGGACCCTGGCCACCAGCGCGGGCATGCTCCTGCAATGGCTGGTCCAAATCCCCGCGGTGCTCAAGCTGGGCGGGCGCCTGCGGCTTTCCTTCAAGCCCACCCATCCGGGTTTTTGGGAGATCCTGCTGCTCATGGGCCCGGCCCTCTTCAGCTTGTCGGTCACCCAAATCGACCTGGTCCTGAACCAAGTCTTCGCCTCCTTCCTGCCGACGGGCAGCGTCACTTGCCTGAACTACGGCAACCGGCTCATGCAATTGCCCTACGGCGTCTTCGGGGTCTCCATCGCCACCGTGGTTTTCCCCCTCATCTCCCGGCAAGCCGCGGTTGAAAACCACCGGGCGATCCGGTCCACCTTGAGCCGGGCCCTGGAAGCCGCCCTTTTCATCACCCTGCCCGCCACCCTGGGGCTTTGCCTGCTGAGCTTGCCGGTTTGCCGCCTGGCCTTCGAGCACGGGGAATTCACCTTGGACTCCAGCCGACTGGTGGCCGGGGCTACCTGCATGTACACGCTGGGCCTCTTCGCCCACACGGGCATCAAACTCCTCACCCAGGCCTTTTACCCCATCCGCAAAGCCCGCTGGCCCTTTTGGGCGGCGCTGGCCAATATGCTGGCCACCGCGGGACTGAACCTGGCGGCGCTCCTTTTCGTCCCGGACAACCATTTGAAGTTCCTGCTTTTCCCCCTGGCCACCAGCGCAGGCGCCTTCTTGAATTTGGCCGTGTTGGTTTGGGGCTTGGAGCGCTATGGCCTCCACTTGGAATACGGGGCCATCGCCAAAGAGGGGACCAAGATCCTCTTGGCCACGGCCCTCATGGGGTTGGTAGCCTGGGGGGCCTTGAAGGGCGCCCTGAGGATGGACTATCCCGGGGACAAGGCGGTGGCCGTTTTCCTGCCTGCCGCTTTGGGGGCGGCCGCCTATTGGTTTCTGGCCAAAAGGCTTCGATGCCGCAGCCTGGCCTGGGTCTTGGAAAATAAAAGGCGCGGGAAAAAGTAAGGCCGGAGCCGGACCCCTGTTAAAATGCCGGAGGCCATTTAAAAAGCCCCGGCCCATTCGATGGATTCCCGCGCCCCTTTCCCCGGCCGCCATGGCGCGGCTAAAGCCAAGGTCGGCGAAAAGGCCGCCTTTTAATTCAGTTGCCGCTTTAAAATTTCTTATGGACGAATGGACGCGCCATGCAGCCCCAACCCACCCAGGATCCCCCCGCGGTTTTCGTGCCGGCCAAGGCCGGGTCCCGTCCCCATATGACCGTGACGATCCTGGCGGGGCTCGAGCAGGGCCAGATCCATCAAATCAACCGGCCCACCACCACCTTCGGCCGCTCCCAAACCTGCGAGGTCATTTTGGGCGACCCGCTCGTTTCCCGCCACCATTGCCAAATCCTTTTGGGGATGGGCGGAGTGACCTTGAAGGACCTGGGCAGCGCCCACGGCACCTTCCTGAACGGCCTTCGGATCACCGAAAGCCCCCTCCAACACCAGGACGTGGTCTCGCTGGGGGAGACCCGTTTCCGCTTCTCGGTGGACATCCTTAAGGGCGCCGGGGAATCCCAAGCGGGCAAGGTGGACGAACTGGCCCACAAGAAACTGCTGACCCTTTATGAGATCGGCAACATCGTCAATTCGGTGCTGGAACTGAAAACCCTGCTCAACATCATCCTCTCCATGGCCATTCGGGCCATCCAAGCCAACCGGGGTTTCGTCCTAGTGGGCCAAGAAGGGGGCTGGGCGCCCTTGGCGACCCATTCCTTGACGCCGGGGGAGGCCCAATCGCCCTACAGCCAAACCATCGTGGACCGGGTCCTGAGGGATAAGATTCCCGTGTTGGTTTTGGACGCCCTGAGCGACGTGCGTTTCGGGAACCCGGAAAGCCTGAAGGCGCTTCCGCTGGCCTCGGCCATCTGCGTGCCGATCTGGGAAAAGGAAAAAGTGGCGGGGCTCATCTACGTGGACAAGGCCCGGGGCACCAGCGCCTTCAACG
>DATKNU010000151.1:0-6810 GCA_035541195.1 bacterium | reverse complement strand
AAGCCGGCGCGCGTCAAGACCAGCACGGGGACCGAAGGGTCCGCCTCGCGTCCGGGCTACAGCCGGCCGACCAATCCCTCCACCATCCGCTCGGCCGCGCCCAGCGCGCCCGCGCCTGTGGCTCCCGCGCCCGCCGCTCCGGCGTCCGAAGCCCAAAACTCACCCGCTTAATCGTCTTTTTAGGAAAGGGGAGTTCCGATGCCCAACTTCAACAAAGTCTTCCTGATGGGAAACCTCACCAAGGACCCCGAGCTGCGTTATACCGGCACGGGCGCCGCGGTGGCGAACCTGCGCATGGCCATCAACCGCACTTACCAGTCCAAGACCGGTGAGAAAAAGGAAGAAGTCTGTTTCATGACGGTGGTGGCTTGGCAGAAGCAGGCCGAGACGGTCGGGGAATACCTGAAGAAGGGCGACCCGCTCTTCGTCGAAGGCCGCCTGCAAAGCCGCACCTGGGAAACCGACGACAAGCAAAAGCGGTCCACCATCGAGGTGGTCGCCGAGCGCATCCAATTCCTCAACCGTGGCAAAGGCGGCGACAGCGCCCCCGCGCACCTGGACGAGGAAGCGGGCGGCCCGCCGGCTTCCGGCGCCAGCGAGGAAGACATCCCCTTTTAACCGAAACTTTTTTCACCCGGCCGCCCCGGCGGCCTTAACCCACTGAAGATAAAATAAGGAGAAATCAAAATGGAAGAACGTAAAGAGCAGACCACCACCCCGGCCCCTTCGGCCGCGCCGGCCCCCTCGGCCGCCCCGTCCACCGGCACCGCCGCCCCCTCGGGATTCCGTCCCTCGGGGCCCGGTTCCTTCGGCTCCCGTCCGCCCCGCGCGGAAGGCGACCGGGGTCCGGGAGGCCGTTTCCGCCGCCCGCGCCGCAAGTCCTGCCGTTTCTGCGCCGAGAAGGTCGTGGCCATCGACTATAAGGACTACAACCGCCTGCGCAGTTTCGTGAGCGAGCGGGGCAAGATCGTCCCCAGCCGCATGACCGGCACCTGCGCCTCGCACCAACGGGAACTGACCCAGGCCATCAACCGGGCCCGGAACATCGCCCTGTTGCCCTTCGCCAACAATTAAAAGGCGGGTTCGAGGTGGCTTTGTCGCTGCTCGACCTTCTCATCAACCTGGCGCTGGTGGCGGTGGTTTTCATCGCCGCCGGCCTGGCTTCGGCCTGGGCCTTGCTCAAGGGACTTTCGTCCCGATGGGCGGTTTTGGCCGGCGCCCTGGGCGCGGCGGCCTTCGTGGCGGTTTTTTTCTTCGCCACGGGCCCCGAGGTCAGCGGCTTCAGCCAACTGGAGAAGGACTTTGAGGCCGGTTGGGCCGCCCAAACCCCGCTCTTGTTGAAGTCGGGTTTGACCCCCGAGACCGTGGAACTGGTGAAGGGTTTCGCCTTGAAGTATTTCCTCTTCTCCTTGCCGGCTTGGGTGGTGGTGGGTTGCCTGATGGCCGGGCTTTTATCCTATTACCTGGCTTCCTCCATTTTGCGGCGCATCACCCTCAAGGTCGGCCAACCCTTGGCGTTCCGGCTTTGGGTTTTGCCCGAGTTCCTCATCTTCGGGTTCATCGCGGGTTGTTGCCTCAAGCTTTTCGCCCCCGAGAACAGCCCGGGGGACATTTGGGGCGACAACCTGTTGGTTTTTTTCACCGGGTTCTACGCCCTGGGAGGGCTGAGCATCGTTTCCTTCTATTTTCATAAGTGGCGCCTGTCCTTGTTTTGGAGGGCGGTGAATTATTTCCTGATGTTCCAATTTTCCCTGCAGACCGCCGCCCTGCTTTCCTGCCTGGGCATCCTGGACGTCTGGTTCGACTTGCGCAAAGTGAAGGCCATCCCAACCGGGGAGAACAACCCATGAAAGTCTTGCTGATTCAGGACGTGAAAAAGATCGGTAAAAAAGGGGAAGTGTTGGAAGTGAAGGAAGGCTACGCCCGCAATTTCCTCATGCCCAACGGCCTGGCCGTGGAAGCCTCGGGGGGCGCGGTCAAGCAGGTGGCCGACAACCAAAAGGCCCAGGAAAAACGCCAGGCCAAGGAAAAGGAAGAGGCCCGGCAATTGGCGGACAAGCTTTCGGCGGTCAAGATCCTGATCAAGCACAAGGCCGGCGGCGAGGGCCATTTGTTCGGTTCGGTCACCTCGACGGAAATCGCCGAGGCGCTCAAGCAAAAGGGCTTCGAGGTGGACAAGAAAAAGATCGTCTTGGACGGCGCCATCCGTTTGGTGGGCACCCACTCGGCCAAACTCAAGCTCTATCACGACGTCACCGCCGAGCTTTCGGTTGAGGTCCAAGCCCTTTAAGGGTTTATCCACAGTTAAAAATCTTTTAAGCCCCAGGTTTCGCTTCGGTTCACCCCTTGGTTCTGGACAACCGGTGGACAAGGCGCCCGGCGGGCCTTTTTTCAAAAATCGCCCCAAAAAAAGTTCCGCTCCCTTTTAGTCCCGGTTAGAATCATCCTCCACATCCGATTCGCGGAGTTTCCATGGAAGTCCTTCGGAAAAATTCATCCTTGTCGCCGGTTTCTTCCGGCGAGGTGCGCGTGCCCCCCCAGGACCTGGAGGCCGAGCAGTCGGTGTTGGGCGCCATGATGCTGTCCCAGGACGCCATCCGCGCCGTCATCCCGATTTGCCGGGCCGAGGATTTTTACCGGGAAGCCCACCGCAAGATCTACCTGGCCGTGGTGGCCTTGGACGACCGCAAGGAGCCGGTGGACGTCATCACGCTCACCAACGAGCTCAAGCGCACCAACGACTTCGACGCCGTGGGCGGCCTTTCGGCCTTGTCCGCCCTGATGGACCGGGTGCCCACCGCGGCCAACGCCGAGTATTACGCCCAAATCGTTCGGGAAAAATCCGCGGCCCGGCGCCTCATCACGGCGGCCACCCAGGTGGTGGCGGACGCCTACTCGGAAAACCAGCCCATCAAGGAACTGCTGGACCAGGCCGAACACCGCATCTTCGAGGCCACCGAGCTTCGCGACACCAAGGACTTTTCCAGCATCAAGGACCTCATCGGCCGAAGCTATGAGTACGTCAACGACCTGGCCCAGCACAAGGTGCACATCACGGGCGTGCCCACCGGCTTCCCAGACCTCGACGAATTGACCGCGGGTTTCCAAAACGCCGAGATGATCGTGGTGGGCGCCCGGCCCTCCATGGGCAAAACCAGTTTGGCCCTCAATATCGCCCAGCACGCCTGCATGGGCACCAACAGCCTGCACAAAAAATACTCGGTGGGCTTCTTCTCGGTGGAAATGACCGCCAAACAGCTGGCCCTGCGCCTGCTTTGCTCGGTGGCCCGCATCGACCTCAAGAAGGCCCGGTCCGGGTACCTGAGCCCCGCCGAAGTGGGCATGCTGGTGAACGTGACGGGTCAATTCTACGAGACCAAACTTTTCATCGACGACACCTCGTCCCTCTCGGTCTTGGAGCTGAAGGCCAAGGCCCGCCGCCTCAAGCGCCAGCACGGCATCGACTTGCTCATGATCGACTACCTGCAGCTCATCCAGGCCGGCATCCGCACCGACAGCCGGGAACAGGAAATCGCCTACATTTCCCGCCAACTGAAGGCCCTGGCCAAGGACCTGGACATGCCGGTCATCGTGCTTTCCCAGCTTTCCCGCCCCCAGAAGGGCCAGGAAGAAAAGAAGCCGGTTTTGTCCGACCTGCGCGAGTCCGGCGCCATCGAGCAGGACGCCGACGTGGTGCTTTTCATCCATAAAGAAAAGTCCCCGGACAATCCCGAGCAGTTCGTGCACGAATTGGTCCTGGCCAAACAGCGTAACGGCCCCACGGAAAATATCCCGGTGGTCTTCCGCCGCGAGTTCACCACCTTCGAGTCCAAATCGAAAGTTTCCGACCGATGAGTTTTCCGGAGGCCCGCTAGGCATGGCTCCGACCCCTTCCACCCCCGCTTGGGCCGAGGTTTCCCTGCAAGCCCTCGCCCACAACCTGAAACAAATGAAGTCCCTGGCCGCCCCCGCGGGCGTGATCGCCATGGTCAAGGCCAACGCTTACGGTCATGGCCTGATTCCCGTTTCCAAGACCTTCCTCAAGGCCGGCGCCCAGGGCCTGGCGGTGGCTTTTCCCCAAGAGGGGATGGCCTTGCGCCAAGCGGGAATCGGGGGCCCCATCCTGGTGGTGGCGCCGGTTTTGGAAGGCGAAATCGCCCCCTTGCTTCGGGCCAAGCTCACGCCCCAGATCAGTTCCTACGAGGGCGCCTTGGCCATCTCCCGGGCCGCCGCCAAGTTGAAATTGAAATCGGTCCCCGTCCAAGTGGAATTGGACAGCGGCATGGGCCGGGTGGGCTTTAGGCCCTCGGAAATCGCGCGGGATTTGGGGCGGCTTTTAAAACTGACCCACCTGCGCGTCGAGGCCTTTTACGCCCATTTCGCCACGGCGGATTGGGCGGACCCGAAATTCGCCGCCCGGCAGATCGGGGTCTTCCGCGCCGTCCTGAACCAAGTCCGGCTTTTCATGTCGGCCAAGGAAAAGACCATTCCCACCCACCTGGCCAACAGCGCGGCGCTCTTGACCCGCGCCATCCGCGGTTCGGCCTCTTTCGCCCGCCCGGGCATCGCCCTTTACGGCGTTTTCCCCAGCCCCCGGCTCAAGGGCGGGGCCGCCCTCATCCCCGCCATGCAGCTCAAAGCCCGGATCCTCCACCTCAAGACCATCGAAAAGGGGGATTCGGTCAGCTACGGCCGGACCTATATCGCCAAGAAAAAAGTGAAGGTGGCCACGCTGGGGATCGGCTACGCGGACGGACTGCATCGGGCCCTTTCCAACAAGGGCCATTGCCTGGTGGGCGGAAAAAAAGTCCCCCTCATCGGAACGGTTTGCATGGACATGGTGATGGCCGACGTTTCCGCGGTGCCCGGCGTGAAGGCGGGGGATGTGGCCACTTTGTTCGGCAAGGACGGCAAGGCCTTCTTGCCCGTCGAGGAGCAGGCCGCCGCCGCCGGGACCATTTCCTACGAACTGCTTTGCGCGGTGGGCCCCCGGGTCCCCCGGGTTTACGGGAGCTAGCCTTGGGCGCCCTGAAAGCCTTGATCGAGGACTTCGGCCGGTTCCTGACTTATTACATCACCGACATGGGCGAGATGGTCTTCCTGAGCTTGCGGATCTTCCGCTGGATGTTCAAGAAGCCGGCGGACGGCGCGTTGATCTTCCAGCAGATGGTCAAGATCGGGGTCCAGTCCCTGCCCGTGGCCGTCACCACGGCGCTCTTCACCGGCATGGTGCTGGCCCTGCAGTCCGGCTATACCTTGGAGACCAAGATCAAGGGCGTGTCCCAGTTCATCGGCGCGGTGGTCTCCATTTCCATGGTGCGGGAATTGGGGCCGGTCCTCACCGGCATGGTCATCGCGGGCCGCATGGGCTCGGCGGTGGCCGCCGAGATCGGCACCATGCAGGTCACCGAACAAATCGACGCGCTCTACACCCTGGCGGCCAACCCGGTCAAATACCTGGCCGTGCCCCGCTACCTGGCCTTCACCCTGATGCTGCCGCTTTTGACCATGTTCGCCGACCTCATCGGCTGGCTGGGGGGCATGTTGGTCTGTTCGCTCAAATTCACGCCGGCCACCGTTTATATCGAAAGCACCCGCTCATCGGTGGAGGCGGGGGATATCCTGGGGGGCCTGCTCAAGGCCATGATTTTCGGAAGCATCATCGCCGTGGTGGCCTGCCGGCAAGGCTTCGCCACCTCCAACGGGGCCGAGGGCGTGGGCCGGGCCACCACCAACGCGGTGGTCTTTTCCTTCATGCTGATCCTGATTTCGGATTATTTTTTGACCGCCATCCTGACCCTGATCCACTGGTGAGGCGCCCATGACCCCCGAACCCCTGATCCGGCTTGAGAAGGTTTCCAAAAAATTCGGCGACCGCGCCATCCTGGACGGCTTGGACCTGACGGTGGGCCGGGAAGAGACCTTGGTCATCATCGGCCGGTCGGGCGTGGGCAAAAGCACCATCCTCAAGCACATCGCGGGGCTGCTTTCCCCCGACGCGGGGAAGGTCATCGTGGAAGGCGAATCGGTCCCGGATTTGACCGAGGAAGCCCTCAATGAGCTGCGCAAGAAGATGGGCGTGGTGTTCCAATACGCGGCCTTGTTCGACTCCCTGACGGTCTTCGAGAACGTGGCTTTCCGGCTGCTGAGGGACTTCGGCGTTTCCCCCGCCAAGGCCCGCGCCCAAGTGGCCGACAAGCTGGAATTGGTGGGCCTCAAGCCCGACCTCATGGACCTCAAGCCCGCCCAGCTCTCGGGCGGCATGCGAAAGCGGGTGGGCTTGGCCCGCGCCATCGCGGTGGACCCGGAAATCATCCTCTACGACGAGCCCACCTCGGGGCTGGATCCGGTGACCTCCGAGGCCATCAACGACCTCATCTTGGACATGCAGAAGAAACTGAAGGTCACCTCGGTGGTGGTGACCCACGACATGCACAGCGCCTACAAGGTGGCGAACCGGGTGGCCATGATATATGATGGAAAAATCATCGGGACCGGGACCCCGGATCAAATGCGAAACAGCCCCGACCCGGTCATCCATCAGTTCGTGACGGGAAGCGTGGAAGGGCCCATCCCCATCCGTTAAGGGATGGGAGACCGCGACAAGGAACCCGCTTTATCCATGGAAAACTCCAAACCCACGCCGAGCTTCAGCAACGAGTTCAAGGTCGGCTTTTTCACGATTTCGGCCTTTTTGGTGCTGATGGCCTCCATCCTCTTCGTGTCCAACTTCAGCTTCGCCCCCGGGGGATACGTGGTCACCGCCACTTTCCAGTTCCTGGGAAACCTCAAGGTGGATTCGCCCGTGCG
>DATKNU010000150.1:0-4115 GCA_035541195.1 bacterium | reverse complement strand
CATCGCCAAGCGCTTGCCCCAAGGGCGCTTGGCGGTGGTGGAAAAAGCCGAGCACGCCGTCCAAAAGGACAACCCGGAAGGGCTGCTTTCGGTCCTGTTGCCCTTTCTTCGACAAAGCCCTTGAATCGGCCCCCCCGGGCCCCATCCAAAGCTATCTTTTAACCCCCCTTTTGGGTATACTCTCGCCTCCCCAAGGGGCGTTTTTAACAGAACGATCATCGTCCACGGCTCGCCGTGCGGCTTGAAGAGGTTTGGAATGAGCTTAAGAAGCGACCTGCGAAACATCGCCATCGTGGCCCACGTCGACCACGGTAAAACCACCCTGGTGGACGCCCTCTTCAAGCAGTCCGGCGTCTTCCGCGCCAACGAGCACATGGAAGAGCGCGTGATGGACTCCAACGCCCTGGAAAAAGAGCGGGGCATCACCATCTTCTCCAAGAACGCCTCGGTGCTTTGGAACGGCGTGAAGATCAACATCGTGGACACTCCGGGCCACGCCGACTTCGGCGGGGAAGTGGAGCGCATCCTTTCGATGGTGGACGGCATCCTCCTGCTGGTGGACGCCGCCGAAGGCCCCTTGCCCCAGACCAAGTTCGTGCTGCGCAAGAGCCTGGAGCGCAACCTGCCCGCCATCGTGGTCATCAACAAGATCGACCGTAGCGACGCCCGCCCCCAGGAAGTGTTGGACCACGTCCTGGACCTCTTCATCGCCCTGGGCGCCAACGAGCACCAGATCGAGTATCCGGTGGTTTACGCCATCGCCCGCGAGGGCAAGGCCACCCTGGACCTGAAGACCCCGGGCACGGACCTCAAGCCCCTCTTCGACACCATCGTCAACCATTTCAAGCCCCGCGAGGAGGACACCGAGGGGGCCTTCCAAATGCTGGTGACCACCACGGCCTACAGCGAGTACCTGGGCCGCATGGCGGTGGGACGGATCCACCGGGGCACCATCAAGCTCAACGACCCCATCACCCAGATGAAGCTGGACGGCGGCAAGGTGGCCAGCAACGCCACCAAGCTCTTCACCTACCAGGGCATCAAGCAGGCCGAGTGCCCCGAGGCCAAGGCGGGGGACATCATCCTCCTGGCGGGGCTGGAGGACGTGCAGATCGGGGAAACCGTGGCCGCCACCGCCAATCCGGAGGCTTTGCCCCCCATCACCATCGACGAACCCACCATGAGCATGATCTTCTCGGTCAACAACTCGCCCTTCGCCGGCAAGGAAGGCAAGTTCGTGACCTCGAGGAACCTGCGGGACCGGCTTTATAAAGAAGCCGAGGCCAATCCCACCATGAAGATCTCGGACACCGACAGCCCGGACGCCTTCAAGGTCTCGGGCCGCGGCGAACTGCACTTGGGCATCCTCATTGAGACCATGCGCCGGGAAGGCTTTGAGTTCCAGGTTTCCCGCCCCCAGGTCATCTTCCGGGAAGTCAACGGCAAGACTGAGGAACCCTATGAGCAGCTCATCGTGGACATCCCCAACAACTGCGTGGGCGTGACCATGGAAAAGCTGGGCTCCCGCAAGGGCGAGATGAAGAACATGACCCCGCTGTCTGAGGTCACCACCCGCATTGAGTTCATGATCCCCTCGCGCTGCCTGCTGGGCTACCGCACCGAGTTCCTCACGGACACCAAGGGCGAAGGCATCCTGCACCACGTCTTCGCGGGCTACGGCGACTTCAAGGGCGAGATCGCGGGCCGCAACCGGGGCGTGTTGGTGGCCTTCGAGGCCGGCATCACGGCCGCCTACGGCATGTTCCAGCTCTCGGACCGCGGCAAGTTCTTCATCGAGCCCCGCACCGAGGTCTACGAGGGGATGATCGTGGGGGAACATACCCGCGAGAACGACATCGCGGTGAATCCCTGCAAGACCAAGCACCTGTCCAACATGCGCAGCAAGTCCTCCGACGAGGCCCTGACCCTGGAGCCGCCGACGATTTTCTCCTTGGAGCAATGCCTGGAATACATCCAGGACGACGAGCTTTTGGAGGTCACGCCCCAGAACCTGCGCATGCGCAAGAAGATCCTCAACAACAACGAGCGCATGAAGGTCGAGAAGATGGGCAGCAAGGCCGCCCAAAAGGCCATGAACAACGCTTAAAAATCAGTTGGGAGTTAGGGGCGCGGGGTTAGGGATTTTTGGGCAAGACCCGCTTCGGCCGTCGCCGGCAGGGACAAAGGGTTTTGCCCTCGGCCTTCAACCGCTAACCCATAACTCCTACTCCTAACTTTTCCCCTGTGTTAGGATGTCCCCATGAAGCCCTTTATCCCGGCCCTGGCCCTCTTTTTGTCGATGGGGGGACAGGCCCTCGCCCAATCCTTTATTCCCACGCCGCCCCCGGCGAAGGACACTTCCAAGCTGGGTTTCGAAAAACCCTATGAGTATGAACGCCAGGCCTATGGTTACGACCCGGACGGCGTCGAATATAAGGAAAACCAACTGGAGGACTTCCAGGTGATCTTCATCACCTCGGCGCCCTTCGCGGCCCTGGCCAGCCTTGGCCTCACGGGACTCAGTTCCACCCTTTTGGAGGGCAAGTTCGACTTGAACGGCCCTTACTTCATCGCCTTCCTGGCCGGGACGGTGGTGGGGGCGGGGACGGCGGCCTGCGTCTCGGTGCTTTCCAACCATTATCCGCCCCCCGACGAGGACCCGGTCCTTTCCAGTTCTTCCAAGCCCCGGCGGCTGGTTTTCGCCCTGCCGCTCTTAAACGCCCGTTTCTAACCCCGCCCGGGTCCGGCCTTTCGGGTTTTAGGCCTAAAGGGGGCGAAAATAACGATGCGCTCCCGCCCCCTGCGGGTTAAAATGACAGGCCTTCGTGGGACGCCTTTTCATCCATCCGGATTTAGGAGCCAGGGGAATGACCCAACTCATCTTGGTTTTATCTTTCGCGCTCATATCGTTTGGCGTGTCTTTCGCCCAAGACCTGCCCCCGCTTCCGGATGCAAGCGCCTCCTCGACAGCGGGGACCCTGCCCCCGCTTCCCGACGCAAACGCTTCCTCGAACGCGGCGACCCTTCCCCCGCTTCCGGATGCAAGCGCCTCCTCGACAGCGGGGACGATGCCCGCGCTCCCCGACGCAAACGCTTCCTCCAACGCGGCGGCCCTGCCCCCGCTTCCGGGCGCCAACGCCTCCTCGACAGCGGGGACCATGCCCCCGCTTCCTTCGTCGAATAACGCTTCGGCCGCTCCCGCGGCGGGCGTGACCGCCGAGCCCTCGGCCAATTCCCAAGCTTCCACCAATTGGTCTTCCCCCAGCCTGTCCGTGCCCCCCTCGGGGCCGGCGTCGGCGCCGAAGGTCCCGGGCGTACCCCAGGCCAAGGTGGCCAAGCCCCACAAAATGACCCCGGCGGAAAAATACCGTTATGACCATACGCGCCCCAACGTCATTTACGGCGGCTGGGTCTGGCCCAAGGGCGGGGAAGTGGACGATCGGTTGGCTTGGACTTCCCAGGAAATCCTCAATGCCCTGGTGCCCCATGGTTTCAACGTGTCCAAAGAAGAGGGCAATTACGACGGGGAAGACACCACGACCCCCCAATGGCGGCAATGGACCTTCAGCATCGACCATTCGAACGTGGTGACCCAGGTTTACATCCGGCCCGTCAAGCAGCGCATTTGGGTGCGGGTGGGCCCTTCGGAAGCCCCCGCGGACATGACGCTGGCCCAGGTGGAAGCCATCCGCAAGCAGGACCTGCGCATGCTCAAGCTCCTCCGGCGCCAATTGGGCAAGCGCTTCACGCCCCACCATCGGGGGGATTGGTCGGCGCCCTATAACTACAAGCGGGCCACGGCGGACGAATAAGGCCCATGGCGGGGCTTCCCCATCCCACCCTGGGACTGGTTCTTTTTGGATTGGGGATCCTGGGCTTGTGTTTCTCCCTGGCCCGCACTTATTATTTGTTCTGGAAATTGCGTAGGGACCGCCAAGCGGTCCCGAAGAAACCCAAACCACCCGACGAACCACTTTAAAGCGACAGGTCCCCGGAGGATCCCATGGCCATCAAGAAGGAAAAACCGACGGATTTTTTGAGGGAAGCCAACCTCTTTGACGGGATGAGCGACAAGGTCCTGACCCTGGTCTTCAACCTGGGCAAGGTCAGGCAAT
>DATKNU010000149.1:0-3926 GCA_035541195.1 bacterium | reverse complement strand
AGCCAGGAACTCCACCCGCCCCAGGGCTTGGACCTCGTCGGGCCACTGGAAAAGTCCGGGGCCAAAAACCGGCGTGGAAGCGCCCAAACGCAGGGGCAAGGAGTGTTGGTAGTGTAGGCTTTCAAAAAGCGAAAATCTACCCAATTGTTGGCGCATCACGACGCCCAGCGATCCTTCCCCCACGCCCTTGCCGGTCGCCAAGATCGGCGAGACCGTCTCCGTGAAAGGGCTGGTGCCGGTGGCGAATCGCCACCAAGCGTCCAGTCCCAAGGTGTTGCCGCCCCTTCGGTTCCCCACCAAAAGGTAAGTCGCGCCCACTTCCAAGTCGCCCAAGGTCTGGCGGCCCCGGGTGGCGTCGGACAGGTCCTCGTAGGCGATGGCCTCAAAAGGCAGCGAGAGCCGGAGTTGGACGTCGTCCAGGGGCCAAGCGCTGGCTTGGAAGCCATACTCAATGTCCCGCAAGGAATAAACCAGCGAGGCGCCCGGCGTGAGGGTCGGGTCCGAGAGTTTGGTGATGCCGTTGAAGAACAAATCCGGCAAACCGCAGCTGAGCAGGTAAAAGCTGGGCTTCTCGTATCGATAAAAGGAAAAGGCGAAATCATCCTGGGAAAAATTCTCGAAAGGCAAGGGGTCCATTTGAGCGGACCGGGCCGAAAGCGGTAAAAGGGCCAGCAGGCCCGCCAGAATCCCGAGCCTGAAGGAAAACTGGGATCGACGCGCCGGGACCAAGGGAGGGGTTTTAAAAGTGATAGGTCAGCGAGGCGCTGGCCATGGGCTGGAGCCCCATGGAGAGGGAAACATAGTGGCGTCGGTTGTAATCCGCGGCGCCGTCCAAGGCGTCCTCGATGCCGAAACCGTAAGCCGCCAAGGCCACCAGGCCGAATAGGGATCCACGCTCCTCATCCTTGGCGATCACGTCCCCCGGGTTGCTCGGATTGGGTTCCAATTGAAGCGCGTCGATGGTCTGCCAAAGCGAGACGCCGAATACGGCGGCGAAAGCCAGCCCCTTCAAGGGGTCCCCGTCATAGACTTGGCCCGATCCCGGAACCACCACGGAAAAAAGCGCCGCTTCCACCGGGCTCTTGGCGGTGATTCCCGGCGCGGGCGTGGGGGTGGGCGTGGCGATCCCCACGAAAGGCGCCACCACGGGGGTGGGCGTGGCGGTCAAGTATTGCACGGGCTCGCTGGGGACCAAAACCGGCGGGGCGGACACCGGCGTGGGGGTTTGGGTTCCGCTGGGATTCCAAAAACTGGGGGCGGCCTGGAGGCTGGAAAGGCCGGACAAAAAGACCAGGACCCCGAAGCGGAAGGTATTTTCTTTCATGGCGCTAAGGTATCTCCCCCCGTGGGGCCTGTCAAGGATGGGCTCGGCGTCGGCCCGCGGTCAGAAACGGATGAACTTCAATTCCTGGATATCCGGGATCTGGCGCAGTTCCTGCATGACCTTCTCGGGCACCTCATTGTCCACATTGACCATGGCGATCGCGTTGCCGCCCACCTTCTGGCGGCCCACGTAAAGACCCGCGATATTCACCTGATTATTGCCCAAAATCGTGCCCAGCTTCCCCACGATGCCCGGCTTGTCGTGATGGGCCATCCAGATCATGTTGCCCTCGGGGGCGAAGTCGGTGTTGTTGCCATCCAACCCCACGATGCGGGCCTCGTGCTTGCCGAAAACCGTGCCCGTGATCACGTGGGTGTTCTTCTCGTTCTTGACCGTCACCCGGATGAGCGAGGAATAGTCCCGCGACTCGTTGTTGACCGTCTCCGAGATGCTGTAACCCTTTTCCTTGGCCATGAAGAGCGCGTTCACGTAATTCACCGAGGCGCTCATGCCCTTCTGCAGAATCCCCTTAACCAAGCTGAGGGTCAGGGGTTTGGGGTCGTACTTGGCCACCTCGCCCAGGTATTCCACCCGGATGTCCTGGATGTAGGACTCGGCCAATTGGGAATGGAAGGATCCGATCTTTTCCACCAGGCCCAAAAAGGGCCGCAACTCTTCCAGCACCTTGGGGTCCAACGAGGGCATGTTGACGGCGTTGCGCACCCGGCCGCCCTTGAGGGCTTCCACGATTTGCTCGGCCACCACCACCGCCACATTGACCTGGGCTTCCTGGGTGGCCGCGCCCAGGTGCGGCACGCAGACCACGTTGTCCAGCGTCAAGAGCGGGTTGTCGAAAGGCGGCTCCTTCTCGAACACGTCCAGGGCGGCGCCGGCCACCTGGCCGCTTTTGAGGGCGTCGAAAAGAGCCGTTTCCTCGATGATGCCGCCGCGGGCGCAGTTGATGAGCCTTACGCCCTTCTTCATGGCGGCGATCTGCTTGGCGCCCAAGAGCCCCTTGGTCTCGGCGGTCAGGGGCGTGTGCACGGTGATGAAGTCCGAGCGCTTGATGATGTCGTCCAGCGTGACGATCTCGAACTCATGGCCCTTGGCCTTGGTCGGGTCGATGAAGGGGTCATAGGCGATGACCCGCATCCCCAACCCGATGGCCTTGCGGGCCACGTTGCTGCCGATGCGGCCCAAGCCCACCACGCCCAAGACCTTCTCATTGAGCTCGCAGCCGATGAATTTGCTGCGCTCCCACTTTTTTTCCTTCAGGGATTGCTGGGCTTGCGGGATCTGCCGGGCCATGGCCATGAGCATGGCCACGGTGTGCTCGGAGGTGGAGATGGTGTTACCGTCGGGCGTGTTCATGACGATGATGCCCCGCTTGGTGGCGGCGGGCAGGTCCACATTGTCCACGCCCACGCCGGCGCGGCCGATGACCTTCATCTTGGTGGCGGCCTCAATGAGCTCGGCGGTCGCCGTGGTGCCGCTGCGGATGACCCAGGCGTCATACTGGGGCAAGATGGCCTTGAGGTCCTCGGGGGTTTTGCCGAACACCTCGTCGGCCTGGATCTCTTTTTCCTTGCGGAAAACCTCCATGCCCAAGTCGGACAATTTATCGGTAATCAAGATCTTAAACATGTTCCCCCCATTTTCAAATTCGAGGCAAAAGCATTGACCGCGGAGCGCGCGGAATTACTTAGAGTAAAGCCCAAAACCGACCGTCCCAAACCCAAAGATCAAAATCCTTACCGTCCTGGGCGTCTTCACGCCTGGGTGGCCCAAGATCCCCTTTTACAGGTTCTCGGCCAGGACGATCTCCTCGACCGCCTTCACGCCCGCGCCCAGCGGAACCGGGTGCCCCAGCTTGGTCAAAACCATCTCGCAAACCGCCACTCCTAAAATGATGTCCGAGCCGTCCACGTAGCCCAGGTGGCCCATGCGGAAGACCTTGCCCTTGGCCTTGCCCTGGCCCCCGGCGATGCTGACGCCGAACTGGTCCCGGAAACTCTTGTTGATGGCGCCGCTGTCGATGCCCTCGGGCGCCAAGACCGCCGTCAGGGCCGGCGAAGGCGCGGTGGGCGCGTAAAGCTTCAAACCAATGGCCGTCACCCCCGCCCGGGTGGCGCGGGCCAAGGCCTCGTGGCGCTTCCAGACGTTTTCCATGCCTTCCTGGTGGATCATTTCTAGGGCCTTGCGCAATTGGATGATGAGCGAGATCGCCGGCGTCCAGGGCGTGTCGGGCATGGGTCCTTCGGTGAGTTTCTTCAAGGCCTTCTCATAGCTGAAGTAATAACGGGGATTCTTGGCGGCCTTGGACTTTTCCACGCCGGCCGGCGAAAGCGCCACGAAGGAGAGCCCGGGCGGGATCATGAAACCCTTCTGGGCGCCCGACAAGACCAGGTCCACGCCCCAGGCGTCCATTTCCAGCGGCGCCGCGCCCAAACCCGAGATGGCGTCCACCACGATAACCGCGCCCGCCTCATGGGCCACTTGGGTGAGGGCCTTGATGTCGTTGACCACCCCGGTCGAGGTTTCGTTCAGGGTCGTGAAGACCAGCTTGATGGAAGGATCGGCCTTGAGGCGCTTCTTGACTTCC
>DATKNU010000148.1:0-20355 GCA_035541195.1 bacterium | reverse complement strand
AAAGACTTCCCCGCCCAAACGCCGCCTATGGTCATGTGCAACGCCCTGGTGCCCATCACCGTCAGCAACAACGAGATCATCGGGGTCATCGCCGCCGACAACCTCTTCACCAAGCGCAAGTTGAATAAATCCGACCTGCGGGCCCTGATGAATTTCGCCACCGAGGCCGGGATGGCCATCGAATCCTTCCGCTTGCACGAGAAGTTCCGCGGCATGACCTTTAAAGACGGCCTGACGGGCGCCTATAACCGGCGGCACTTCGACAGTTACTTCCCCCGGGAAGTGCAACGTTGCGTGCGTTACAAGCGGCAGATGGGATTGATTTACGTGGACCTGGACCATTTCAAGGCCATCAACGACAACTATGGCCACGCCACCGGGGATTTGGTCTTAAAGCACACCGCCGAGCGGATGACCAGCGTGCTTCGCAACATCGATACGGTGGTGCGGATGGGTGGGGACGAGTTCTCGGTGATTCTGCCGGAGCTTGATCCCGAAGGGGTGCGCTACGTGGCCTTGCGGCTTTTCCAGGCCATCACCAAAACCCCCATGCCGCTGGAGCAGATGGGCCACCCGGATGAGCGCGTCGGCGTCACCATGGGCATCGCCTGCCTGAGTGAAACGGCCCTGGACCACCTGCGGCTCATGCACCTGGCCGACCGGAGTCTCTACCAAGCCAAAAAGGCGGGCCGAAACCGCGTGGGCACGCTTATCCCCGGTTGATCAAGAATGATAATTTTGCCCCAAATACCAAAAAGCACCGAAGAGCGTTCCCAGTACCAGGATGACGAACACGATCGTGAGCAACTGGGTGGTTCCGGCCCAAAAGGCTTTCCATTTTGAAATTTGATGGGCTTCCGCGACGGTGATTACCTGTAGGACCAAGGACCAACCCAATAGAATAATACGCGCCGCCATTGCAATGTCTTGCCCGAAGTTACGAGGAAGGGCTAAAAGAGTCGTCGTTTCGGTTTCCCCGGAAAAAAGGGCCAGCCAGATGCTTCCGTTCGCCAAAAAGTTGAAAAAAGCCGCGAGGATGTAAGGCGGCACGGCCCACAGATAAGCCGCTTGGATATCCCGGAAGCTTCCCTTCCCGCCCATGGCCTTACCTGAGACATAGACAATCCAGGCTAAAAGCCAAAAGGAACCCAAAGTGATGACAATATTAAATACAAAGCTGAGGGCGATAGCCGCTTGCGCGGACATTTTAGAGGCCAAGAAGATCGCGACGCTGGGGTCGTCGTCACTGGTCAGGGTTAGGATCGCCAAAAGCGGCCAAAAGTAAGCCCTGGGGTCCTTGTCCAAAATCTCACGGATGGTTTGGCGCGGGGCCGTGAAGACCTTGAAAAAGGCCCGCCCAAAGGAAATGCCGGAAGTTTTGCCCATGTTCATGATGGCTGGCCCTTTTTATTCATCGAGGCGCCAAGAAATGGGCTAGAAGTGAAGGAACGAGGAACAGAAAAAAGTAAAGGATCAGAACGGACGCGGTCGACTTCCAAAGATTGAATCGATGGACTTCCGCCAAGGCGACGATTTCCAACACGAACGCCCAAATAAAACCGATCAAGGTGCCCATGTATCCGATGCCGAAAGCCAGGCTATTCACCGGGCCCATTGTCGCGGGATCATGGGCCATGAAATAGGCTTGCCCCATGACCGCGATCGTCATGAGGATGAAAATGTTCGAGATCAAGAGGGGCAGGCATGACCAAGCGACCGCGGCACGAGCCTCGTCTTGCGTGGCTTTTCCTCCGAACCACCGTCCGATAAAGGACAATAAACTGCCTTGAATCAAAATGGCGACGAGTCCAAAGGGGATGGCCAAAACAAGGACCCCCGCCAAGATGATGAGCAAAGGGAAATCCTTGCCATATTCGCCCATTTCAGCCCTTCCGAATAACACATGGATGCCGAAAATCAGCCCCAGCCAAACCATCCCATATTGGTGTTTCAACTTCAAAACGGCCCGGATGGTGGCCCGGGGTTGGACCCAGGCGGTTATCCAAGGGGACAATCCGCTTTTTTCCCGCTCGCTTTTATTTCTCATTGTTTTTCCTTTTTAGTTTCAGCCACAAAGGGCGCGATCACGGATAAGTCCGAGTCCCCCTTTTCCCGCTTCACTTCTTGGGTCACGCCATAAGCGGCTTGGGCGGCAGGAAGCGACAAGCCTTTCGCGCCGGCGGCCTTCAGCACCAACCCCAAATCCTTATCCATGAGCCTCAAGGGAAATTGGGGCGAGTAATCCCCCTTTTGGATCTTCTCGAACTTGCCCGCGAAGGCGGGCGCGATGACGGCCGTCTTGGAAAGGACCGATAGCAGGGTCTCAAAATCGAGTCCCAAGCCCTTCCCCAGGGCTAAGGCCTCGGCCAGGGCTTCCATGCCCACGCCCAGCATCAGGTTCACCACCAGTTTCATGCGGGCGCCCGAACCCGCCGGGCCCATGAGGAACCATTGCTTGGCCAGGGATTCATAGATCGGCAGGCAGGTGTCAAAGAGCACTTTTTCCCCGCCGGCCACCAGGGTAATGGCCCCGGCTTTCACCGCGGGTGTCGAACCCAAGACCGGCAGGTCCAGCATCGAAACGCCCAGGGATTGGGCCTTGGCGTGCAATTCCAGGCTGGTTTCAGGCGACAGGGTGCTCATCTCCAGCACCACTAGGCCGGATTTGGGTTTGGAGAATAGGCCTTGCGGTCCCAGGTAGACCGCCTTGGCGGCCTCGTCATTGGCCAGACAGGACATCACCACGTCACTTTCCGCGGCAAGCTCCACCAACGAAGGAGACTCCGGCAAACCCAGCGACGCGGCCTTGCCTTGGGTGCGGTTCCAGGTAGTCACCTGCCAGCCCTGTTCCTTCAGGCGCTGGGCAATGGCCCCGCCCAAAAGGCCTAGCCCCGCGAAGCCAATTTTGGTTTTGGATTTATCGAGTGCCATGGCGTCTCCAGAGGGTTTCAGTGGGCCTAAAGAAAGATGAATTTAAAAAAGGGATTCTTGATTCCCGGCATTATCAGCCGAAACCACCTGGGATTCCAGCTTGCCCTTCTGCACCTCGATCACCAACCGCTCGCCCTTCTTGACCTCGTCGGGCGACCGCAAAATCTTCCCGGTTTTCTTGTTCGTCACGATGGCATAGCCCCGCTTCAAGGGCCCGTGGGGATGATAAGCCTTCAATTGGGCTTCTAGGCCGTCCAGCCGGGCCCGAAGGGGCTTCAAACGCTGCAGGGGCGTGGTGCGGGCCAGGAAGCCGGTGAGGCGCTCAAGCTCGGCGGCTCGGTCCTTCATCAGGGTCTCGAGGCCCGCGCGCAGTTTTTCGCTTTGGAAGTCCAGGGATTGGCGGGCCTGGTCCAAGAGCAGGTTGGGGCGGCGGTCCTGCAGGGAGGTCAAGAGCCCTTCCAAGTCCCGGCGCTTCCCCTCCAAAAGGTTTTCCAAGGCCTCCGTCAGCCGATGGGTCAGCGAATCCAGTTGGTCCCGGGTCTCGTCAATGCCAGGCGCCAGGTGGGCGGCCGCGGCCGTGGGGGTGGGTTCGCGCCGGTCGGCCACGAAATCGCAAAGGCTGAAATCCACCTCATGGCCCACCGCGCAGACCGTGGGAACGGCGCAATCCGCCAGGGCCCGCACCACGCCCTCGTCGTTGAAGGCCGCCAAATCCTCCAAACTGCCCCCGCCCCGGGTCAGCACCAGCACGTCGTGTTTCTTGCGGCGGGAGACTTCCCCGATGGCCTCAATGATCTCGGCGGGCGCCTCGAGGCCCTGCACCTTCACGGGAAAAAGCTCGACTTCGTCAATCCCCACGCGGGTCTCCAAAATCTTCATGAAGTCCTGGATGGCCGCGCCCGAGGGCGAGGTGATGAGGGCGATCCGATGGGGATGCTCGGGCACGGGCTTCTTGCGGTCGGCCTCGAAAAGCCCCTCGGCCATGAGCTTTTGCTTCAATTGCTCGAAGGCCAGTTGGAGCGCGCCCAAGCCCGCGGGTTCCATGCCCCGCACGTTGAGTTGGAACTGGCCCCGGGCCTCGAAGAGGGTCAGGGTGCCGGTGACGATGACTTTTTGGCCCATGGCGGGCTGGAAGGTCAGGTTATGGTTGCTGCCCTTGAAGAAGGCGCAGGAGACCAGGCACTTCTCGTCCTTGAGGTCGAAATACATATGGCCGGAGGGATGCTTGGTGAATCGGCCGATCTCGCCTTGCACCAGGACCATCGGGAACTTGGCTTCCAGGAGGGCCCGGGCGGTCTGGACCAGCTCGGTGACCGAATAAACGGGCGTGTTTTCCCGGACCATTTAAAGTTCCGTCCACTTAATGTGTTTGAGGTTCCGCTCCACTTGTTTCGGGTCAAAGGCCCGGATGCCACCTTGGGCCACCGTCAATCCCGCGGCGCAAGCCAACCGCGCCGTTTGCTTGAAGCTCATGCGGCCTTGGGTTCCCTTTAAATAACCGGCCAGGAATCCGTCCCCCGCGCCCACGACTTGGCCCTTGACCTTCGCCGGGGACCAAACCCGGCAGGCCTTGGACCCGTTCCAAACGACCGCGCCCTCGGCGCCGTTCGTGACGGCGCCCTGCAACAGGCCACTCCTCAGCAAGCGGGGCAAAATCCTTATGAAGCCCTTCAGGTTGGGGATCTTCATGTTCAAGGCTTCCGACATTTCAAAAAGATTCACCTTCACGAACCAAGGCCTCTGGGCGAGGGCCTTGCCCAAGGGGCTCCCCGAACTGTCCAGGGCCACCCGAACACCCCTTTTTCCCAGGGCCTTGACCCAGGAAGCGTAAAGCGAGTCGCTCATCCCGGCGGGCAGGCGGCCGGTTAAAATCACCAGGTCCCCGGGCTTCAAGCCCTTGAGGAAGTTTCCGAAACGGGTCAAGTCCACCTCAAAGCCCGGATGGTTGAACTTTTGGGAAAGGCCGCCCTGGGAAAAGACCGCCGTGAAACGAATGGGGGCCGAGCCGCCCAAATAGCGCACTTTCAGGCGTTCCTTTTCCAGCAGGGCCCGGAATAAAAGATGGGTGGGATCCGAGCCGCCGCCGGTCCCCAGCCAAGTCACCGCGGGCGTGCGCATCCCGCGCAGGAACCGGGCCAGGTTGAGGGCCTTGCCGCCGGCTTCCACCGACGCGTCCTGGAGCAGCCCCACTTTCCCGGGGCCGGACTTAAGTTTAAAAAAGAAATCCAGCGCGGGATTGAGCGAGAGCAGGTGGATCATGGGGCCGGGTGGCTTTTTTTCAGGGTCGCGTAAAGTTGCTGGAGCTTCTGCGCCGCCTCGATGCGGGTGGCTTGGTCGTCGGTATTGGCCAAGATTCGCTTCCAAAGGTTGATCGCGTCCTGGGGCCGCCCGGCTTCTTGGTAGGTATTGGCCAGGATGTTGAGGAGCATCTCCGGGGCGTCGCCCCGGACCACTTGGGCCTCCAGGAAGGGGATGACCTTCTTGTATTGGCCTGTGTTTTGGTAGGCGATGGCGGCGTAAAGCAGCTTCAAACGCGTTTCATTGGGATTGGCCTCGATCCCCTTTTGGAGCAACCGCTCGGCTTCCAGGGGGCGTTTCAAATGAAAGGCCAGGGCGGAGGCCCCAAAGGGGTAAATGGGGATGAAATTGGGGTTCAAGTCCGAGGCCAAACTGCAGTAACCGTAAAGGTCGGCGTAACGGTTGGAGGCGTTGTCCGAGTCCCCGTAATACTGGATCACCCGGATCCAAAAGAGCTGGCCCACCAAGAGCCGAAAACCCGTCAGGTAACCCACGGCTCGCAAGGAAGAAGGCACCTTCTTGTCGAGCTTCTCCTCGGAAAAAGGCGTGGGGTGGATCCAAGGGCCCAAACGGGCGGAACAAAAAACCTGCAGGGCGAAGACCAAGGCCAGGGCCCGGAAGCGCCAATCCTTCGTCCAAGCCAGGGGGCGGGCGGCCGTCATCGGAACTCCCGGCGCTCGAGCGAAATCCAGCCGATGAGGAAGACCACCGCCGAATAGCTGAAGGAATAAAGCAGGACCTCCTGCCATTGGGTGAAGCCCACCACCAGCGTGGGGTCGTAAATGCGGTCCTTCAGGTCAAAGACCTGCAGGTTGGGCAGGCAGTAATAAACCACGGTCAGGACGCCCTTAAGGAAGGGCGCGGATTGTTTCTCGATCAGCCACTGGATCTCGCCGATCATGCGGCCCAGGAGGACGGTAAAGAAGGTGTACAAGACCACCCGGACCATGGTGGTGGCGATCATCTGGTAGGTCAGCCCCAGGAAGGTCAGGACCAGCATTTCCAGCGCCATGAAAATGACGCTGACGGCGAAATAAGGCGGGAGCGAACCCCCGACGGCCAGGACCATAACGGCCAGGAAAAGGGCGTTGCCCAGGACGACCAAAAGGTTCACCGCGAAGAACCCCAGCACCCTTCCCATCAGGTATTCCCCCCGGGTCACGGGCTTGGCCAATTGCAGGAAAATGGCCTTCTGGTCCATTTCGGTGTTGTAGGTGACCGCCAACCCCAAGAGCAGCACCATCCATCCGGCCAATTCGGCCCCCGCCAATCCCAGGTCGGTGAATATCTTCAGCGAGTCCCCATAGCTTAAGAGCGACAGCAGGAACGAAAGGCTTCCGATGGCCAGGATGGAGACGATGAGCACGATCAGGATGTTGCTGCGGATGAGTTCCCGATAAGTGAAAAAGGCCACTTGGAGGATCCGGTTCACGCGGCCCCCTTGGCGGGATCGAACTTGGCCGTCATCCCGATGGTCTTGAGGAAATAGGCCTCCACCACCGAGGCCAGGGGCCGCACCGCCCCGATCTTGACGCGCTTGGATTGGAGTTTCGCCAGGGTCGGATTGAGCTGGTTGCCGTGGATTTGGAATCCGCCGTGGGCCTTGATGGACGCTTGGAACGGCGTCTTGGCCAGCTTCCCGGCCTGGGACTTGTCCACATCGATCCAGTAATCCACCGGCACCTTGGAAGCCAGCACCTGGGCGATGGGCGCCACGTCCCGCAAGACGCCCTCATGCATGATCCCGATGCGGTCGCAGACCCTTTCCACCTCGTCCAGGATATGGGTGTTGAGGAAAAGCGTGGTCCCGGCCTTCTTGAGGTCCAGGAAGATGTCGCGCATTTCCTTGTAGCCCACCGGGTCCAGCCCGCTCATAGGCTCGTCGCAAATGAGGAGCTTGGGCTTGCCGATTAAGGCCTGGCCGATGCCGATGCGCTGGAGCATACCCTTGGAATAGCCCGCCAACCGTTCCCCCGCGGGTTTGGTCATGCGCACCAATTCCAACACCTCGTCCACCCGGGCGGCCAGGGCCTTTCCCGAAAGGCCGTGCAAGGCGCCGAAATAGGACAAGAGCTCGCGGCCTGAGTGTTGTTTTGAGAAATAAGGAAGCTCGGAAAGATAGCCGATCTGGGCCCGCACCCGGCGGTCCGAGATGCGGCCGCCCAAAATCTCGACCCGGCCCGCGTCCGGATAAACGAATCCCAAAAGCACCTTCAAGGTGGTGGTCTTGCCCGCGCCATTGAGGCCCAGCAGCCCGAAGGCTTGGTGGGAATGGACGTCCAGCGTGAGGGATTTCAAGGCCGGGGTGAGCTTGGGCTTGAACCAAAAACCCGTCTTATAGGTCTTGGAGAGGTTCTCAAAGCGGATGGCGGGGGGCAAGACGGGTTGGGCCATCAGTTGCCGATCTCCACGAAACGCTCCAACCGCTCGAAAAGGGCCAGGGCGGCCTGGATGGCCAAGGCGCTGGTCTTGGGGTTTTCCGCCGAGGGTTGGTTGCGGGTGACGGCCGTCAATTGGCCGAAGGCCCCCGCCACTTCCACTTGGTGTTGGTTCAACCGCGCTTTCGGATCGGCCATGACCTTGACCTTGACTAGTTTTGGGTTTCCCGAAGCCAGCGCCAGGGTGGCGCTCACGTTGACGTTCGCGGGAAAACGCCGGATCGCCCCCCAAACGTCGCCTTGATAAAGATAAAAAGCTTTCCGGGAGCTGTAAAGGGCCTTTTTCTGGGCCGCAGTCAGGCCCGGCGCGCCCGCGAAGCCCCGGGGCGGCTTGGTGGAGGTGATGGTGATCTTGTTGATTTTGCCCAATTGACGGGCCGCCCGGACGCCGTCCAGCCCCGCCAGGGCGCCCGACGGCAGGTAAACTTTCGTGCGGTACTTTTCCGCCAAGCGGGAAATTTCGGCGAAGTGGCCCAGCACCCCCCCTGAGCTCATGGCCACCAGGGGTTTGCGGCGTTGGAGGGCCATGCGGGCCAGCGCGGGAACGGCCTTGACCGAGGCGGCTTCCAGGACCCAGTCGACGTGACCCACCAAATCAGAAGGCGAATCGAAAACCCGGGGGCGACTTTTCAAGCGCTTGGAAAGTTTTTGGGCTTGGGCCGGGGAGACATCATATAGGCCCGTGACGACGAAGGACGAACGGCGTTTTTCCAGCAGCCGGGCGACCGTGGAACCGATGGCCCCGCAACCCACCAAACCCAGGCGCCGCTTCATGGCTCCCGGCCGGGCGCTCACTTCGTGGGCACCACCGCCAACATCCCGTCCAAGGCCTTCAAGGCCTTGACGCGGATGTGCTCGGGAATCTCGATGGGATATTTCAATTCCTTGAGGGACTCGTAAACATCCTCCAACTGGGTCATCTTCATGTTGGGGCAGATGAGCCCCTTGCTGGGCTGCAGGAAGGTCTTGTCCGGCATGGCCGTGCGCAGGCGGTGCAGCATGCCCATTTCGGTGCCGATGATGAAGGTCGTGGCGTCCGAGGCCTGGCAATAGCGCAGCATTTGGGAGGTCGACAGGATGGCGTCGGCCAGGTTGCAGATGTCCTCGTTGCTCTCGGGGTGGATGACCACCTTGGCGTCCGGGTATTGCCGCTTGAGGTCCAGGATGTCCTTGGCCTTCATGCGCTGGTGGGTCGGGCAGCAACCCGCCCAAAGGATGAGTTTCTTGTCGGTCTGGGTCTGCACCCAGCGTCCCAGGTGCTGGTCGGGCACGAAGAGGATCTCGTCCTGGGGCATGGCGTTGACCACCTGCACGGCGTTGGCCGAGGTGCAGCAGACGTCCGCCATGGACTTGATCTCCGCCGAGCAATTCACGTAGGCCACCACGGCGGCATTGGGATGCTTGGCTTTCTCGGCGCGCAGTTGATCCGGGGTGATCATGTCGGCCAGGGGGCACCCGGCCTCTTGGGCCGGCAGGAGCACGGTCTTTTGCGGCGAGAGGATCTTGGCGGTCTCGGCCATGAAATGGACGCTGCAAAAGACGATGACGTCGGCGTCGGTCTTGGCGGCCAGGCGGGAAAGTTCCAGCGAGTCGCCGGTGTAGTCGGCGATGTCCTGCACCTCGGGCCGCTCGTAGCTGTGGGCCAGGATGACGGCGTTGCGCTCTTTCTTCAGCGCCGCGATGCGCTTTTTGAGTTCCTCGTCGTCCAGAAACAGGTCGAGCGACATGGTCAGCCTCCCCTTTTGACTTTCTTCACCTTGTTGCGCTCGGTCACATGCACCACCGTGGGGGCGTAACCCTTGGGGGCTTGGCCCGCGAAGCTCTCATAGGTCAGGATGATGACCTGGTCCCCCACCTCGGCGTGCCGGGCGGCGGCCCCGTTCAGGCAGACCATGCCCGATCCGGCCTTGCCCGTGATGGCGTAGGTCTCGATCCGGGACCCGGTGTTGAGGTTCAACACGTGCACCTGCTCATAGGGGGCGATGTCCGCCGCCTCGAGCAATTGGGGGTCCAACGTGATGCTCCCCTCGTACCGAAGGTCGGTCTGGGTCACGGTGGCCTGGTGGATTTTGGAACGGACGAAAGTGCGGCTCATGGGGTTTTAGCCTTAAAGTTAATGGTTTCGCGGGAGGCCAAAGTGCCTTCAGCTTCCGGCGTCAGCAGGCCAATGACTTATTCTTATTCAAGAAAAGCCCATATCCTGGGCCTTTTCCCGTCTTGTAACGAGGGATTAACTTAATCTTAGAGAATGAGATTGTCAATAAGCCGCACTTGGTCGATAAAAGCGGCTAAAGCCAGCAAAGTGCCCGCCTTTAACTCCTTCACGGGTTGGAGCGATCCGGTTTCCACCGCTTCCAGGTATTGGAGCTTCACCCTTTTCTCTTCCCGGATCACTTTTTTCATTTCCGAAAGCGCCTTGGCGGCGTCCCGCTCCCCCAACTCAAAGAGGCTCTTGCCCACCTTCAAGGCCCGGTAAAGCACGGGCGCGGCGGTCCGTCCCGGGGGGGTGAGCCGGGTGTTGCGGGAACTCATGGCCAGCCCGTCGAACTCGCGCACGATGGGGCAAATGACCGTCGCCACATCCAGGTTCATGTCCTGGATCACTTGGCGCAGCATCAGGGCCTGTTGGGCGTCCTTCTGCCCCAGGTAAAGCCGGGTGGGCATGACCGCCCCCAGGAGCTTCACCACCACGGTGGCCACGCCGTCGAAATGGCCGGGGCGATAAGGCGCGCAGAGCCCGGAAACCAGGGGCCCGGTCACCTTCACCCGGGCGGAAAAACCCTCGGGATACATGACGGCGTCGCCGGGCGTGAAGACCGCCGCCACTTTCTCTTTTTTTAAAAGCGCGAGGTCGGCTTCCAAGGTTCGGGGATATTGCTTGAAGTCTTCCTGGGGCCCGAACTGGAGCGGGTTCACGTAGATGGAGGACACCACCAGGTCGTTGGCCTTACGGGCGGCGCGCACCAGTTCCAGGTGGCCCTCATGCAGGGCGCCCATGGTGGGCACGAAACCGACGCTTTTCCCGGCGCGCTTCCACAGGCGGGACTGGGCCTGCATGGCCTTCGGTTCGGGGATAACTTTCATGAAAACCTCGTAACTATTTTAAAAAGAAAACCAACAAAAACCGCTCACGCAAAGACGCCAAGACGCAAAGGAATTCAATTTTTTTCAAAAGATTATCAGCCTTAATTGGCGTTTTGGTGGTGAAGAAAAGATCCTGGATCAGGTTTTGGGGAATTGGCCTTTGCGGACCTCTTCGGCATAGAGCCGGATGGCGTCGCGGATGGCCTCGTGCAGGTTCAGGTAAGCCTTGGAATGCTTGGGGTGGAAGTCCGGCAGGAGCCCCAAAAGGTCATGCAGCACCTGCACCTGCCCGTCGCAATGGGGACCGGCCCCGATGCCGATGGTGGGGATCGAAAGCGCCTTCGTGATGGAGGCCGCCACTTCGGCGGGGACCAGTTCCAGCACCACCCCGAAGGCGCCGGCGGCTTCCAAGGCCTTGGCTTCCGCCAAGAGGTGCTTGGCCGAGGCCTTGTCCTTGCCCTGCATCTTGTAGCCGCCGAAACGGTGGACATGCTGGGGCGTGAACCCCACGTGGCCCATCACGGGCACGCCGTTGCCCACCAAAAACTCGGTGATCTCGGCGGCCCGGGGGCACCATTCCAGCTTCACGGCCTTGACGCCGGTCTCGGCCATGAGCCATCCGGCGTTTTCCAAGGCTTCCTCGGGGCCCAATTGGTACGACAGGAAAGGCATATCGCCGATGACCAGGGCCCTTTTCGTGCCCCGGACCACGGCTTTGCAATGGTGTGCCATTTCTTCCAGGGTGGCCGAGAGGGTGGAATCGCGGCCCAGCATGGTCATGGAAAGGCTGTCACCCACCAGGATGGCGTCCACGCCCGAGGCGTCGGCGGCCAGGGCCATGGCGTAATCATAGGCGGTCACCAGGGTCAGCTTCTCGCCTTGGTCGCATTTGGCCTGGAAATCCAGGACCGTCACGGGTTTTTCCATGGTTACCGCCTCACGCTGACGGGTTGATAGTAAAGGGTGCCCTTGGTGACCTTCCCCATGTGCTTGAGCAGGTCGTCCAGGTCCGCGTCCCGGTGGACGAAGTCGATCTCGTTGGTGTTGACCACCATGAGGGGCGTTTCCTGGTAATGGAAAAAGTAATAGTTGTAGGCCTGGTTCAACTCGGTCAGGTACTCGGGCGTGATGTGGGACTCGAACTTGCGCCCCCGCATGGCGATGCGCTTTAAAAGCACCTCGTTGGAAGCCTGCAGGTAGACCACCAGGTCGGGCTTCAAGACTTGGCTGTTGAGGATCTTGTGGATCTGGTCGTAAAGCTTGAGTTCGTTGTCGTCCAAGGTGAGGTTGGCGAAGAGCCGGTCCTTGGCGAAGATATAGTCGCTGACGAGCCCCTGCTGGAACAGGTCGCTTTGCAACAGGTCCTGCTGTTGCCGGTAACGGGACAAGAGGAAGTAAAGCTGGGTTTGGAAGGCGTGCTTGGACATGTCCTTGTAAAATTCCGAGATGAAGGGGTTGTCTTCCAACCCTTCCAGCACCAAGCGCGCGTTGAGTTTCTTGGAAATGATCTCGGCCAGGCTGGTCTTGCCCACGCCGATGGGGCCCTCGATGGCGATGTAGTTATGGTTCAACATGGATTCGTACCTGGGCCGGGTCCTTCACCTGCTCCAGGGCTCGCGCCACCGTGAGGGAAAGCCCGGGTATTTTTAAATCCGGCGCCAACTCGGCCAAGGGCGCCAACACATGCCGCCGCTGGGTCATCCGGGGATGCGGGATCAAGGGGTCCCCTTCGGCCCTAAGCCAATCCCCGTAAAGCAAAAGATCCACGTCCAGGGTGCGGGGGCCCTTGGGGACCACCCTTTGGCGCCCCTGGGACGCCTCCAGCGACCGCGCCCATTCTAACAGACTTTCGGGGCTGTCCAGGCTTTCCACTTCCACCACCTGGTTCAAAAACCAGGGCTGGTCCGTGACGTCCACGGGCTCGGTTTCATAAAGGCGCGAAAAGCGGGCCCCGCCGAAGCGAAGCGTGAAGGCCCGGCGGGCGTTCGCCAAGTAGCCTTCCCGGTCGCCCAGGTTGGACCCCAAGGACCAATAGGCGTAAGCCACGTTATTTCAGCTTGGAGAGCCTTTGCAGGGCTTCTTCCAAGCGCTTCTTGTCCACCGTGATGGTCATGCGGAAATAACCCTCGCCCTCGGCGCCGAAACCGTTGCCGGGCGTGGCCACGATGCCCGCCTCGTCCAAGAGTTTGCCGCACCACTCGGCGGAGGTGTGCTTGCCCGGCACCTTCACCCAGAAATAAAAGGCCGCCTCGGGCACTTGGAACTGCCAGCCGAGCTTCCTCAAGCCCGCCGCGAAGACGTCCCGGCGTTCCTGGTAGATCTTGCGGATCTCCTCGGTGACGGAGTCCGGGGCTTCCAGGGCCGCGATGCCGGCGATCTGCACGGGGTTGAAGACGCCCGAGTCCAAATTGCCCTTCACGTCGGCCAGGGCCTTGAGCACGGACTTGTTGCCCACGGCGAAGCCCACGCGCCAGCCCGTCATGTTGAAGGTCTTGGAAAGCGAGTGGAATTCCACGCCGACTTCCTTGGCGCCGGGCAGTTCCAGGAAGCTGATGGGCTTCTTGCCGTCGTAATAAATCTCGGTATAGGCGGCGTCGTTGGCCACGATCAGGTTGTGCTTCTTGGCGAACTCGATGACCTTGGCGTAGAAGTCCTTCCCCGCCAGGGCGGACGTCGGGTTGTTGGGCGAGTTGGTCCAAATGAGCTTGGCGCGCTTCAGGACGTCCGCCGGGATGGCGTCCAGGTCCGGCAGGAAGCCGTTCTTCTCGAGCAAAGGCATGAAGTAGGACTCGCCGCCCGCGAAAAGCGTGCCCGCGTGGTACACCGGATAGCCCGGCGAAGGCACCAGGCAGACGTCCCCGGGATTGAGCACGCCCACCGGCAGGTGGCCGATGCCTTCCTTGGAGCCGATCAAGGCCACCACCTCGTCGGCGGGGTTGATCGACACGTTGAAGCGGCGCTGGTACCACTTGGCCACGGCCTCGCGGAACTTCGGCAGGCCCGTGCCCAGGGGATATTGGTGGTTGGCCTTGTCCTTGGCGGCCTTATAGAGGGCCTCGATGATGAAGTCGGGGGTGGCCAGGTCGGGATCGCCGATCCCCAGGCTGATGATGTCCACGCCCTTCTCGATGGCGGCTTTTTTCTTCTTGTCGATCTCGATGAAGAGGTAGGGCGGCAGTTTTTTCAGGCGATCAGCGGGCGTGAAGTCCATTTTAAAACTCCGATTTTAGATTAAAGACAATGCTTTGGAACCACAGATGCACAGGGATACACACAGATGAAAAGTAAATAATTTCAATTGGTTAAACCACAACCCGGAATCTTTGGTTTTTGACACATCAGTGTTCATCGGTGTGCATCTGTGGTTACACAGACTTTATTGGATCGTGTTCCTCAAAATCCCGATCCCTTCCACCTCGACCTCCACCACATCGCCGCTTTTCATCGGCCCGATGCCGGACGGCGTCCCCGTGGTCAAGACATCCAGCGGCTCCAGGGTCATGACCTTGGACACGAAGGACAAAAGCTCGGCGGTGGCCCAGAGCCGGGATGAAATCTTGGCGTCCTGCCTGACTTCCCCGTTCACCCGGGCCGTGATCCGCTGGTCCTTCTCGGTGAAATCCGTGACGAGCCAAGGGCCCAAGGGGCAGAAGGAATCAAAACCCTTGGCGCGGGTCCATTGGCCGTCCACTTTCTGCAGGTCCCGGGCGGTCACGTCGTTGCAGCAGGTGAAACCCCAGACCGCTTCCAGGGCCTCCCGGGGCGAGGCGTTTTTGAGGCGGGACTTGAGCACCACGGCCAATTCGGCCTCGTAATCCACCCTTTTCGAGGAGGGAGGATACAGGATTTTCCCTTCGGGATTCAACAAGGACGAGGGCGGCTTCAGGAAGAAGACGGGATCGGCGTGGGCGTCGTGCTTCATTTCCTGGATGTGGTCCTGGTAGTTGAGGCCCACGGCCACGATCTTGGTGGGCAGGGCCGGCGCCAAAAGTTTCCCCGGCTTCAGCGGGTAGGAATTGGCGTCCAGCGTCGCGTCCCGCCAGGGCTCCTCCGAGACGAAACAGCGGTAGGTGTCCACCGAGTCCAGCAACATGGCCCAGCGGGGTTTGTTGTTGTGGAGGAGCCTGGCGATCCGCAATTACTTGGAGGCTCGGAGGCCCAGGACGTCTTGCATGTCGTAAAAACCCTTGGACTTGCTTCCCAGGAAATGGGCGGCGGCCAGCGCGCCCTGGGCGAAAGCTTCCCGGCTTTGGGCCCGATGGGTCAGTTCCAGCCGTTCCCCGGTGCCCACCAGCATGACCGTGTGGTCGCCCACGATGTCCCCGCCCCGGACGGCGTGGAACCCGATGGTGCCGGCTTTGCGCTCCCCCACCAACCCCTCCCGGCCGTGGGTGGCGACGTCCGAAAGCCTCACCTTCCAAGCCCGGGCCACCGATTCACCCAGCGAAAGGGCCGAGCCCGAGGGCGCGTCCTTCTTGAAGTGATGGTGGGCTTCCACGATCTCGGCGTCATAGGCCGGACCCAATTTGGCGGCGGCTTCCTCGACCAGGGCGAAAAGCAGGTTCATGCCCAGGCTCATGTTGGTGGCCATGACCAGGGGCACCTTTTCCCCGGCGGCCCGGACTTTTTGTTTCTCGGCGTCCGACAGGCCCGTGGTGCCCACCACCATGCCGAATCCCAGGGCCTGGGCCTTCTCCAAATAACCCATCGTGGCGGCGGGCTGGGTGAAGTCGATGAGGACTTGGGGCTTTTGGGCGAACTGGGCGGGGTCGGATTCCACCGTGGCTTTTTGCGCCCCCAGGGACGGCAGGACTTCCCCCAGGTTTTTTCCCAAGGAAGGATGGTTGGAATTTTCCAGGGCGCCGACGATCTCGAAGCGGGGGTCCTTGGCGGCGAGCCCCAAAATCATCTGCCCCATCCGGCCGGTGGCGCCGGAAACCGCGAGTCGAAGCGCCATCAGCGGCGCCCGGCGGGCGTAAGCAGGCCGGCCTTGTCCAGGGCCTTGCGGATGGCGTCCTTGGACTCGGCGGAAGCCGCGACCAAGGGAAGGCGGTATTCCTCGGCGATCTCGCCGCGAAGCGCCAAGGCGGTCTTGATGCCCACCGGATTCACTTCGGCGCCCATGACGGTTTTCACCAAGTCATAGGTCTTGAAGAAAAGTTCCTTGGATTCGTCGGTCTTGCCGTCCAGGTAGCTGTGGACCTGGCGGGAGGTTTCCCCCGGCACGAGATGCGAGGTCACCGAGATGACCGCCGTCCCCCCGATGGAAAGGATGGGGAGCGTCAGCGTGTCGTCGCCCGAGATGAGGGCGAAGTCCGGGTCGCAAAGCGCGCGGATGCGGATCATCTGCTCGAGGTTGCCGCTGGCCTCCTTCACGCCCACGATGTGGGGGTTGCGCGAAAGCTCGGCCACGGTTTCGGCGTTCAAGTTGACGCCCGTGCGGCCCGGGACGTTGTAGAGCACCAACGGCATGGGGACGGCCTGGGCCACGGCGCTGTAATGGGCGATGAGGCCCCTCTGGCTGGGCTTGTTGTAATAGGGGCAGGCCAACAGCGCGGCGTCCGCGCCCACTTCCTTGGCGTGGCGGGTGTAGCGGATGGCTTCGTCGGTGGAATTGGAGCCGGTGCCGGCGATGACGGTCACCCGTTTCTTGACGGCCTTCACCGTGAAGGCGATGACGTCGTCGTGTTCCTTCTCGGTCAGGGTGGGCGACTCGCCCGTGGTGCCGCAGGGCACCAGGCCGTCGATGCCCCGGCTGATTTGGGACTCAATGAGGGCTTCCAGGGCGGAATAATCCACCTGGCCGTTTTTGAAAGGCGTGACGAGGGCCGTAAAAGCGCCGCGGAACATTGAAGACTCCTGCCCCGGGATGGAAAACCACCGGAGGATTCGGGAAGCGAGGATTTAGTTTAGGAAATTTCGACGCCCATCGCAAGTAAACTTTGGGCGGGGCGGCCTAAGGCCAAATCGTCTCGAGCCGCACCAAATCCGCGACCGTCTGGCGGCGGCGGGCCACCGCGAAGCGGCGTCCCTTCACCACCACCTCGGGCGCCAAGGGCCTGGAGTTGTAGGTGCTTCCCATCACGCTGGCATAGGCGCCGGCGGAGAAAACCGCCAACAAATCGCCCCTTTTCACCTGGGGCAGGAGCCTGTCCTTGGCCAGGAAGTCGCCGGACTCGCAGATGGGACCCACAACGTCCACTTTCACCTTGCCCTGTTGCGGGCCCGCCACCGGCGCGACGCGGTGATAAGCCTCGTAAAGGACCGGCCGGATCAAATCGCCCATTCCGGCGTCCACGATGTAAAAGGTCTTCTTGCCGCTCTTCTTGACGTAGGTCACCCGGGCCAGGATGACGCCCGAGTTGCCCGAAATGAACCGGCCCAACTCCAAAATCAGGCCGGCGTTCAGGCGCTTGATGACCGGCAGCACCTGGGACGCGTAATCGGAGGCCTTGGGGGCCTTTTCGTTTTGGTAGTTGATCCCGTAACCGCCCCCCAGGTTCACGTCATAAATGGGGAACCCTTCGCCGCGCAGCTTCAGGACGATCTGCTCAAGGACCCGGGCGGACTTGCCCAAGGGACCGGTTTGGGTCATCTGGCTGCCGATATGGGCGTGCACGCCCGTCCACTTGACCCAAGGGGAGCGGCGGACCGTGGCCATGACCTCTTCCAGGTCGCCCAGGAAGATGCCGAACTTGTTTTCCTTCTTGCCGGTGGAAATGTAGCGGTGCGTCAGGGCGTCCACGTTGGGGTTGAAGCGGATGGCGATGGAAGCCGTCTTCTTCATCTTGGCCGCGATGGCGTTGATGGCGCCGATCTCGGGGATGGATTCCACGTTGAAATAGCGGATGCCTTCCTTCAGCGCGTAGGCGATCTCATCGTCCTTCTTGCCCACCCCCGCGAAGATGATCTTCCCCGCCGGGATCCCGGCCTTGCGGGCCTTGAACAATTCGCCCCCGGACACCACGTCGGCGCCCGATCCCAGCTTGGCCAGCGAGTGGATCACCGACAGGTTGTCGTTGGTCTTGACGGAATAGGCCACCAGGTGCGGCACGGACTTGTAGGCCTTGTCGACCTCCGTAAAGCGGTCCTCAAAGGCGCTCAAGCTGTAGACATAAGCGGGCGTGCCGGCCTTTTCGGCGATCTTGGAAAGCGGCACATTGTCCACGTACCATTGCTTGTTTTTGAAGTTGAATCCGCGCATGACGGCACTCCTGGATTTGGTTTTATCAGGCCTTGGAAAGACGCTTCTTCAAACGCAGGGCCAGGGCCTTCAAGGCCTTGGCTTGGGCGGCCACATTGGCGGGCGAAGTGCCCCCCAAGGCCTTCTTGCGGCCCACGGACTTGACCACGGTCAATTGGGCCTGGGTGTCCGCCGGGAATTTCTCGCAGAAACTCCAGAGTTCGGCTTGGGAGAGGTCTTTCAGGCCCTTTGCCTGCTCCTGGCAATATTGCACCAGGTTGCCCACGATCTCGTGGGTCCGCCGGAAAGGCACGCCCTGCCCCACCAGCAGGTCGGCCAGGTCGGTGGCCAGTAGGGCGAAATCGCCCTCGGCGGCTTCCCGCATCCTGTCCCGGTTGAAGGTGAGGCTCTTCAGGAAGGCCTCCATCAGGGCGAGCGAATCGGTCACCGTTTGGGCCGAGTCGAAAAGGAAATGTTTGTCTTCCTGCAGGTCCCGGTTGTAGGAAAGGGGCAACCCCTTGAGCAGGGTCAAGAGGCCCACCAAATTGGCGATGGCCCGGCCCGCCTTGCCCCGGATGAGTTCCACCACGTCGGGGTTCTTCTTTTGCGGCATGAGGCTGGAGCCGGTCGCGAAGGCGTCGTCCATGCGGATGAAGTTGAATTCCGAGCTGGCCCAGAGGATAAGGTCCTCGGACAGGCGCGACAGGTGCGTCTGGGTGACGGCGGCGGCCGAGAGGAAGTCCACGAAGACGTCCCGGTCGGATACCGCGTCCAGGCTGTTGAGGAGCGGGCCCTTGAGCTTGAGCCACTTCGCGGTCTGGACCCGGTTGAAGGGATGGTTGGTGCCGGCCAGGGCGCCGGAGCCCAAGGGCAGGGCGTCGGCCCGGTCCCAGGCGGCGAGGAAGCGGTCCATGTCCCGGGCCACCATGAAGCCATAGGCCGCCAAATGATGTCCCAAGGTGACGGGCATGGCCCTTTGCAAATGGGTATAGCCCGGCATGACGGTGTCTTTTTCCCTTTGGGCCAGGCTAGCCAGGGTTTCCAACAGGGCCAAGCCGGCCCGCACCGCGTCCTTCACGGCCTGGCGCAGGTAAAGCCTCAAGTCGGTGGCGACTTGGTCGTTGCGCGAACGGCCGGTGTGGAGCTTGCCGCCCAAGGGGCCCACCAACTGGGTCAGGGCCTTTTCCACCGCCGTATGGATGTCTTCCAGGCTTGGGTCCAGGGGCAGCTTGCCCGCCTTCAAGAGTTTTTCCACCTTCAAAAGCCCCGCCAGGAGCTTCTTCCCTTCGGCGGGGCCCAGCAGTTTGGCTCCCACCAGGGTGCGGACATGGGCCCGGCTTCCCTCGATGTCGAAGGCCGCCAAACGGTGGTCGAAGGAAATCGACTCCGTGAAGGCCTCGACCCGCGGATCCGTGGGTTTCTTGAAACGCCCGCCCCAGGTTTTCCTCATTTGCTTTTCCTCCGGACCGCGCCCACCACCTTCAGGGGCAGGCCGAAAAGCCGGATGAATCCCTCAGCGTCCTTCTGGTTGTAAACCTCGTCCTCGCCAAAGGTGGCCAAGTCCTGCTGGTAAAGGGAGTAGGGCGAACGGATGCCCGTGGCCGTCACCCGGCCCGGATTCAACTCCACCCGCACCTCGCCGGTGACGTTTTTCTGCATCTCGTTGAAGAACCCTTCCAGGCTGTCCCGCAGGGGCGAGAACCATTGGCCGTTATAGATGAGTTCGGCGTACTTGATGGACAAGAGTTGGCCGTAGTGCAGGGTGTCCCTCTCCACCGTCAGGGTCTGCAGGGCCCGATGGGCCTCGTAAAGGATGGTGGCGCCGGGCGATTCATAAACCCCCCGGCTCTTCATGCCCACCAAGCGGTTTTCCACGATGTCGATCCGGCCCACGCCGTAAGCGGCGCCGGCTTTGTTGAGCTTCTCCAGCAAAGCCACGCCCTTCAGCGCCTTGCCGTTCACCGAGACGGGGAATCCGTGCTTGAAGCCGACGACCAAGCTAAGGGGTTTCTTGGGGGCCTGGGCGGGATCCTTCGTGGTCAAAAAGACGTGCTTGGAGGGCGCGTTCCAGGGATCTTCCAATTCCCCGCCCTCATGGCTCAGGTGCCAGAGGTTGCCGTCCATGGAATAGGGGCGCTTCTTGGTCACGGGAATCTCGATGCCGTAACGGTTGGCGTAATCGATGGCGTCTTCCCGCGACCGGATGTCCCACTCCCGCCAGGGGGCGATGATCCTCAAATGGGGGGCCAGCGCCATGGTGGTCAATTCAAACCGGACTTGGTCGTTGCCCTTGCCGGTGGCCCCATGGGCCACGGCGTCGGCGCCCTCCCGCAAAGCCACTTCCACCATGCCCTTGGCGATGGCGGGCCGGGCCAAGGAAGTCCCCAAAAGATAAGTGCCCTCATACTTCGCCTGGGCCCG
>DATKNU010000147.1:0-8216 GCA_035541195.1 bacterium | reverse complement strand
CCTTGAAGATCTTCTGCCGGCTCTCCGGGAGGAGCTGTTCCACGCCGTATTCCTCGGGCCCGAACTGCTCCTGCATGAGCCTTAAAAGCTTGGGAAGGGAGACCACGTAGAACTGGTCCCAGAGGGTCGCGGCGGACTTCTCGAAGTTCTCCTGCCGCAAATAGGGCCGGATGGCGCCGTAAAAATCGATGCCGCCCAGGTGGAGCCCCGCGAAGGCGTAGCGGAAATGCTGGCGGGTCATGGACTGTTCCAGCGTCACGTGGCCGGTCACCAGCGAGAAGCGGCCGTGTTCTTCCCGGCGCACTTCCTCAAGCTCATAAAGGAACCCGCCGGCCTCGGCCTTTTGCGCCAGGTGGTCCTCCACCAGGCTGGAGAGGGCCAAATGGGCCACCACGCCCTCGGGCGCCACCCGGCTGGGCTCGGCGAATTTACGGTAGATGTCGGCGCCGTTGCCGTATTCGGGGATGTTGCTTTGGGCCTCGGCCAAGATCTCCAGGAAGGTTTTTTCCGGCGACTCGTAACCCAGCGATTCCAAGAGGTCGAAGATCTGGGCGGCGTATTTGAGGACCTGCACGGTCTCGATGCCCGAAATCTCGGTGAAGAACCAGCCGCAGCTGGTGTACATGAGCATGGCGCTGCGCTGGATTTCCAGCTGGGTCAGGGCCCGCACCATCTCGATGTCGCTCAAGGGCCGCCCCGCGTGCTTCTCCAGGAAGGCCTTGCGCGAAAGGTTCGGGTCCAGCAGCAAGTCGATGTAGTCGTTGCGCGCCGCCCAGGGGTCGAGGAACAGCTTGCCCTTTTCTTGCTCGAAATAAACGCCGACCGTGTCCCGCAGGAAATCGAAGGCTTTGCGCAAGGGACCCCGCCAAGCCTGGTTCCAGCCCTCGCGGCCCCCGGTCTGGCAGCCGCAATCCTTGAACCAACGGCCCACGCCATGGGCGCAGCTCCAAGCGGTGCCCAGCCCGTCCTCGCCCTTCTTGATCTCCACTTCCATCGTCGGGGGGTTCTTCTCCAGGAAGGCCCCGTAGTTGGTGACCCAATAACCCCGGCGCGGGGCCTCGACCGCCAGCGCGTAGGCTAGGCTGCGGTCGCCGAACTTGGTGTGGTGGCCGTAGGATTCGCCGTCGGTGGCGGCCTGGATGACCCTTCCGTCCCCCCCGCCGGCGCGGGCGATGCGGTCGATCAGGGTTTGGCTGGAAATGAGCGCGCCCTCAAAGGCGATGGAACGGGCGATGGACATGTCATAGAAGAAAATGTCGATGTGGCGGCCCGATCCGTCCCGGTGGAAATAGCGGTAGGCCATGCCCGGGTCGATGGAGCCGTTGGAGACGTCGTGCCAATCCCCGCCGGACAGGGGCCTGACCCTTTCGGCCTGGTCGGGCGACAAAAGCACATACTTGAGTTTGGCGTCGATGAGCGTGGCGAGGGTGGCGTCGTTGCAGGCCGTCTCGGGCAGCCAAAGAGACTCGGGGTCGCGTTTGAAGCGGAACTTGAAGTCCGCCAGGCCCCACTTGACTTGGGTCAGGCGGTCCGCCTCGTTGCAAAGGGGTAGGATGGTGTGGTTGTAGCCTTGGGCGATGGCATTGCCGTGGCCGTCGTTCTTGACCAGGCTTTCCTGGTCCGCGGCCAGGATGCGCCGGTAGGTGCCCGGGTGGTATTTTTCCACCCAGCTGAGCAGGGTGGGCCCCATGTTGAAGCTGATCTGGCTGTAATTGTCGATGATGCTCTCGATGCGGCCGCTTTTGAGGTCGATGACCCGGGCGAAGGCGTTGGGGCGGTAGCATTCATAATAAATGCGCTCGTTCCAGTTGGGATAGGGCTGGGCGCTGGGCTGGTCGTCGATCAGGCCCGTCCAGGGGTTCTCCCGGGGGGGCTGGTAAAAATGTCCGTGGATGATGAGGGCGGTGGCCATGGGACCTCAGGGGCTGGGGTTTAACGAGGCTTCATTCTGACGGGGGCAAGCCGGTATTTCAAACCGAAAATAGCCTGTTTTTCCGAAACTAGCCCTGGATCATGCCCGCGGCCACGGTGTTGTTGGTGAGCTCATCGATGAGGATGAAACTGCCCGTGGCCCGGTTCTTAGAATAAGGATCGAAACAAATCGGTTTCAGGGTCCGGATCTCGACCTCGGCGATGTCGTTCAAGTTGAGCCGCTCGGCGGAAGTCTTGTCCATCGTCTTCATGTCCCGGACCCAGCGGATACCGTCCACCAGGGCCTTCACTTCGCCGGTCCCGAGCTTGAGCAGGTATTTCTTACGCAGCGCCAGGGGCTCCTTCACCATCCAGCAAACCCGGGCCGTGAATTGGTTGGCGGTCCGGGGCTCGTTGCCGGGATAAACCAGCATGTCGCCCCGGGAGATGTCGATCTCGTCGTTCAGCCGGATCGTGACCGAGAGCGGCGGAACCGCCGCGTCCATCTCGCCGTCGAACGAGTCGATGGCCTTGATGGTCGAAGCGGCCCCCGAGGGCAACACCAGGACCTTTTGGCCTTTTTTCGCCACACCGGACACCACCTTGCCCGCGAAACCGCGGTAATCCAAGTTCGGCCGCAGCACCAGTTGGACGGGGAAACGGAAATCCTCCAGGTTGCGGTCCCGGGAAATCTCCACGCTTTCCAAATACTCCAAGAGCGCCTTGCCCTTGTACCAAGGCGTGGCGGCGCTCTTGACCGTGATGTTGTCCCCCTTCAAGGCCGAGACCGGGATGAACTCCAGGTTCGCCAAGGAAGGCGCGGTGGGATCCTCGGCCACCAATTGGGAGAAGAACTCGGTGTAGTCCTTCTTGATCGCCTCGAATTTGGCCTCGCTGAATTCCACCAAGTCCATTTTGTTCACCGCCACCACCAGGTGGGGGATGCGCAGGAGCTTGGCGATGTAACCGTGGCGCTTGGACTGCACCATGACCCCGTTGCGCGCGTCGATGAGGATGATGGCCAAATCCGCCGTGGAGGCGCCCGTCACCATGTTGCGGGTGTACTGCTCGTGGCCCGGGGTGTCGGCGATGATGAACTTGCGCTTGGCGGTCACGAAATAACGGTAGGCCACGTCGATGGTGATGCCCTGCTCGCGCTCGGCGGAGAGCCCGTCGGTGATCAGGGCGAAGTCGATGTCCTCGCCGCCCTTCTTTTCGGTGGTGCGGCGGATGGCCTCCAGCTGGTCCTCGAAGACGCCCTTGGAGTCGTAAAGCAGGCGTCCGATGAGGGTGGATTTGCCGTCATCCACGCTGCCGGCCGTGGTGAAGCGCAGCAGGTCCATCTTCTCGTAATCAAGGAGGGTTTTGGTTTCGAGGGTCAAAAGTAGCCTTCCTTTTTCTTCTGTTCCATCGAGCTGTCCGAGCCATGGTCGATGATGCGGTTCTCCCGCTCGCTCTTCCTCGTGGTGATGAGGTCCTCGATGATGCCGCGAAGGTCGGTCACTTCCTTCTCGGACTGCACGGCCCCCGTGCAGGACATGCAACCCAAGGAACGGAAACGCACCCGCATGTCCTTCACCTCGTCGCCGGGCAGCAGGGGGATGTGGGGCGCGAAGGGGATGAGCAGGCTCTTGCGCTTGATGATCTTGCGGGTATGGGTGAAATAGATGGGCACCACGGGGATCTTTTCCATCTCGATGTAGAGCCAGATGTCCAGCTCGGTCCAGTTGGACAGGGGGAAAACCCGGATGGACTCGCCCTCGTTGATCTTGGAATTGTAGAGGTCCCAGAGCTCGGGCCTTTGGTTTTTGGGGTCCCATTGGCCGAAGGAATCCCGGAAGGAATAAACCCTTTCCTTGGCCCGGGACTTCTCTTCTTCCCGGCGGGCCCCGCCGAAAGCCGCGTCGAAGCCGTGCTTGGCCAGCCCGTCCAGCAGGCCCTGGGTCTTCAGGAGCCCGCAGCACTTCTGCACGCCGTATTTGAAGGGGCTGGCCCCGCCGGCGATGGCCTCCTCGTTGCGTTCCACGAAAAGCTTGGCGCCCAGTTCCGCCACCAGCTTGTCGCGGAACTCGTACATCTCGGGGAACTTATAGCCGGTGTCCACATGCATCAGGGGAAAGGGGATCTTGCCCGGGGCGAAGGCCTTCTGGGCCAGGCGCAACATGACGCTGGAGTCCTTCCCCACCGAGTAAAGCATGACCGGGTTTTTGAACTCGGCCACGACTTCCCGGATGATGAAGAGGCTCTCGGCCTCCAGTTGCTTGAGGTGCGACAGGGTTTTCGCGGAGACGGCGCTGGACATGGGTTCCTTCTGAAGCGGCGGTTTCGACCTATTGTTGGGCTCGCGCCCCGCCAATTCCAGGGGGGCGGGCAAAAGCCCCATAAAAATAACCGTTTTCCCGAGTAAACTCAATGAAAAAGCCCAACCCTCCATCGGGACCAAGACGCCAAGAAATTCCGGAAAAGCCAAAATATTTTCCCGGACGCCTGGTTTGAACTCGGCGCCGAAGCGCGGGGGTTAAAAAATATCCGGATTTAAAGCGGGAAGACGTGGAAGGCCGTGATGGCGGCGTAGACTTCCTGGCCTTCCTTGAAGCCGCTGGCCAGCGCCACGCCCTTGGGCAATTGGGCCGAGACCACCTTGTCCTCGCCGATGTCCAACTTGTACTCGATGACCGTTCCCTTGAATCGGGTCTGCACGATCTTGGCTTTCACCTGCAGGGTCTCGAATTCCCCGGTGACATAGACGTCGTTGGGACGGAAATAAATCCGGATCTTCTGCCCCACCTTGAAGCCCCGGGCGATGGCGAAGCGGAAGGGCCCCCAAACCGCCAGCCCGGGCTCGGCCACCTCGGTGTCGATGAAGTTGGTCTCGCCCACGAACTGGGCGATGAAATGGGTGGCGGGCTCGTCGAAGATCTGGATGGGCGTGCCGTCCTGCTCGATTTTCCCCTGGTTCATGATGAGGATGCGGGAGGCCACTTCCAGCGCCTCGTGCTGGTCATGGGTGACGAAGAGCGTGGTGACCCGGCTTTGCTCATGCAGCTTCAAGAGCCACTCGCGCAGCTCCTCGCGCACCTTGGCGTCCAAGGCCCCGAAAGGCTCGTCCAGGAGCAAGACCTCGGGCCGGGGGGCCAGGGCCCGGGCCACGGCCACCCGCTGGCGCTGGCCGCCGGAGAGCTGGGACGGATAGCGCTTCTCATAACCCGAGAGCTGGATGAGGCTCAAGAGGTCGAAAACCCTCTCCCGGATCTCGGCCTCGGGGGTCTTGCGCACGCGCAAGCCGAAGGCGATGTTCTCGAAGAGGTTCATGTGCTTGAAGAGGGCGTAATGCTGGAACACGAAACCCACGTTGCGCTCCTTGGCGGACACGAAGGTGGCTTCCCGGCCCGTCAGGTGGATCTCGCCGCGATCCGGCACCTCAAGCCCGGCGATCATGCGAAGCAGGGTGCTCTTGCCCGAGCCCGAGGGGCCCAGGAGCGCCGTGAGGGATCCCGTCTCAAGCTTCAGGCTCACGTCCTTGACGGCTTGGAACTTGTTGAAGGTCTTGCTTAAATTCCGGACTTCAATGCTCATGGACGCCCTCTTCAATTAAGGATTGCTCGGATTCCCGGCGCTCGGCTTCCACCCGGGCCTCCACCAGGGTCTTGGCCGCCAGCGTGACCAGGGCCAGGAAGGCCAACAGGGAGGCCGCGGCGAAGGCCGCGGTGAAGTTATAGGAGTTATAAAGGATCTCCACGTGCAGCGGCAGGGTGTTGGTCAAACCCCGGATATGGCCCGACACCACGGACACCGCGCCGAACTCGCCCATGGCGCGGGCGTTGCAAAGGATGATCCCGTAAAGCAGGCCCCAGCGGATGTTGGGCAGGGTGATCTTGAGGAAAATCTGCCAACCGGAGGCCCCCAAAACCATTCCGGCCTCCTCCTCATCCGACCCCTGTTCCTGCATCAGGGGGATCAGCTCCCGCGCCACGAAGGGAAAGGTCACGAAGATCGTGGCCAGGATGATGCCCAGCGGCGCGAAGATGATCTGGATGTTGTGGTCCTTGAGCCAGTGGCCCATCAGGCCCTGGAGGCCGAAGAGCAGCACGAAAACCAACCCCGAGATGACCGGCGACACCGTGAAGGGCAGGTCGATGAGGGTGGTCAGGAAGTTTTTGCCGGGGAAGCGGAACCGGGTGATGGCCCAGGCCGCGGCGAGCCCCAACAAGGTGTTGAGCAGGACCGAAAAGAAGGCCGTGACAAGCGTCAACCGAACCGCGGACAGGGTGTCGGGGTCGCGGACCGAATCCAGGTAATAGAAGAACCCCTTGTCGAAGGCCGTGCCGAAAACCACCGCCAGGGGCAAAAGCAGGAACAGCGCCAAAAAAACCAGGGCCACGCCGATCAAGGCCAAGCGCACCCAACGCGGCTCGCTCAGGTGGGAGGCCGGATCGGGCGCCTGCCCTTCCCGGCGCAGGCTGACTAAAAGCACTTCCTGGCTCATGGCTCCCCCCTCAATGGATGACGCGGTGCTGGCCGATCTTCGACTGCAGCCAGTTGATGAGAAGCAAGAGGGTGAAGGAGACGGCCAGCATGACCACCGCGATGGCGGTGGCCCCGGCGTAATCATATTGTTCCAGCTTGGTCATGATGAGCAAAGGCGCGATCTCGGTCTTGAAGGGCAGGTTGCCCGAGATGAAGACCACCGAACCGTACTCCCCCACCGCCCGGGCGAAGGCCAGGGAAAAACCCGTGATCCAGGCCGGCGCCAAGGAAGGCAAGACCACCCGGGTCAGGGTTTGCCAGCGGGTGGCGCCCAGGCTCACCGCCGCCTTCTCGACCTCCGGGTCCAGGGATTCCAAAACCGGTTGGAGCGTGCGCACCACGAAAGGAAGGCCGATGAAGGTCAGGGCCACCAGGATACCCAAGGGCGTGTAGTCGACCTGGATTCCCAAGGGAACGAGGAACCGTCCAATCCATCCGTTGGGCGCGTAAACCGCCGTCAGCGCGATGCCCGCCACCGCCGTGGGCAGGGCGAAAGGCAGGTCCACCATGGCGTCCACCAGTCTTTTGCCGGGGAAGGAATAGCGGGTCAAGACCCAGGCCACCAAGCCGCCGAAGACGGCGTTGATGAGGGCGCCCAGGAAGGCGATCCCAAAGCTGGTCTTATAGGCCGCCAAGACCCGGGGGCTGGTGGCTTCGGACAAAAATTCGGACCAAGTCAAACCCAAGGTCTTGAGCACCAGGGCGCCCAAAGGGATGAGCACGATCAGGCTCAAATAAACCAGGGTGTAGCCCATGGTGAGGCCAAAGCCCGGCAGAACGCCGGCGGATTTAAAGAAGGTTTTATTCTGGGCCATGGCTCGCGCGGCGGTCACCCGCCTTCCTGTTCCTTCCATTCGGCCAAAAGGCCGCGGATCGCCTCAATGGCCTGGGGGGCGTCTTCCCCTTCGGCCGAAAACTCCAGCACACTACCATAAATCGCCCCGAGGGTTAACAAGTCGATGAGGTTCTTGCCGTCCACCCTCGATCCCCCGTTGGAAACCAGGATCCGGCTCTTGAAGCGCCCCGCCACCCTCACCAATTGGGCGCCCGCCCTCAGGTGCATGCCCAGCCGGTGCAACAGCGGTAATTTTATTTTTTTCCCCATGGCCCACTCCCCGGCTTGAGACAAGGGATGGGGGGAAGCCATCGATCCGGTCATCTGCGCCTCCCCTCAACTTTTGTTTCAAACCTTCCAAGGTCCGCTCAAAAAAGGCGGGAAGCGTCCCTGTCCGCTTCCCGCACAGACACCGAACCCGGTCGGCCGACCCGGATCCTGAACGATGAACCCCACAGGGTGGGGATGGCTTGTTTCACCATGATTCAGATGAAACAAGCCGGGTTACCTTCAAACTTCTTACTTCGCCTGATAGATTTGGTCGAACACACCGCCGCGGGCAAAGGAGGCCGGTTGGGTCCCGCTCAACGGCAGGACAAGCCTGCCGTTCACCGAGCGGGACTCCCACTTCATCCTTTACTTTGCCTGATAGATTTGGTCGAACACACCGCCGTCGGCGAAATAAGCCGGTTGGGCCTTCGCCCAGCCGCCATAGACCTGGTTGATCGTGAAGAGCTTCACCGCCGGGAACTGGGAGGCGTGCTCGGCCAGGACCTTCTTGTCCCGCGGACGCCAGTAGTTGTGGGCGATGATTTCCTGCCCTTCGTGGGAATAGAGGTGCTTCAGGTACTCCTTCGCCACATCGGCGGTGCCGTGTTTTTCGGTGTTCTTATCCACCCAGGCCACCGGCGGCTCCGCCAAGATGGAAACCGAGGGGTAGACC
>DATKNU010000146.1:0-3440 GCA_035541195.1 bacterium | reverse complement strand
GGAATTTCCCCCCGACGCCCTCCCATTTTGTGCGCTCCTACATTTTTCGATGGAAAAACGATTTTCACGGCGTCCCCCCTTCCCGCCCAAAACGTTATCCGGCCCATTTCCCGCGGGGCGCCCCTTTTTCCGCAATCGTTTTTATTACCCTCCCGACCCCTTGTCGAAATGTTGAGGCCCCCCGCGGCCTACACAATTGTTGGAAAGCTTCCCGGACCAAGCCCAAAGGGCCGGTTTTTTTTGGCACGGCAAATGCTTTTATCCCACTTAAGTTTTCAACTCGGAGGGCCGCCCATGCGACAAGCTTCAACACCATTCGAAGGGTCTTTAGCCGCTTATCCCGTCCATCCTTTCCACATCCTGGAACAAAACAGCGTGGCTTCTTTTTTCGAGCCCGTGGTCTCGGTGCAAAAGATGGGCGTCATCGGGTTGGAAACCCTGAGCCGGGCCGTCCATCCGGACAACCAAAGCCTCATCGAGCCCCAGGATCTTTTCCGGGGCATGGGCGACCGGGAGCCGGGTTTGAAATTGGCCTTGGACCGTTTGTTCCGTAAAAAAGGCCTGGAAGATTTCTCGCCCTTCCAAAACCAGGCGCCCAACCTGCTTTTGTTCCTCGGCATCGAACCCTCGATCTTGGAGGAAGCCATCGTGGGGTCGGGCCACTTGTTGCGGCAGGTGCGGGAGCTTTCCCTGGACCCCCAACAGGTGGTCGTGCAAATCTCGCTGGCCGGCGAAATGAACCCGCTTTACGTGAAGAAGTTCATCGACCTACAGCGCAGCCACCATTTCTTGGTGGCCCTGACCGGCGTGAAGAACCGGCCCGACCACCTGGACATGATGCTTCGGTTCAACCCGGACTTGGTGCGCTTCGAGGAGCCCCTGACCCGCGGCTTGGCGGCCCAACCGGCCAAGCAGGAGGCCCTGCGGGCCGTCCTCAAGCAGGCCCATGCCTTGGGGATCTTGGCCATGGCCCATGGGGTCGAAAGCGAGGAAGACGCCTTGATGGCGCTGGAAATGGGCGTGGACCTGCTGCAGGGCGGCTATTTCTCCAGGAGCTACAAGACCGGGACGGTTTTTACGCTGGGGCGCAAGGCGCGGATGCAGTTCCTGGCCTCCCGTTACCGCCGCCGAGCGGCTTCCCGCGCCAAAAGGGACCTGCAACTCAAGAGCCGTTGCGGCTGGCTGGCCGATTCCATCTTCAGCCGCTTCACCCCGCCGGTGCCCGACATGGAAGGGGCTTTGCGCCGGCAACTGGGCCTCTATCCCGCCCTGGAATGCCTCTACCTGCTGGATTCGGAGGGCACCCAGATCACTTCCACGGTCTGCAGCCAAACCCACATCCCCTTGCGCAAACAGGTGCTCTTCCAACCCTCGCCCAAGGGCACGGACCATTCCCACCGGGAATATTTCTACGCGCTGGCCGCCGGCGAGAACCGCCACCTGACCGAACCCGCCATTTCAATGAACTCGGGGAACCTCTGCGTGACGGTGTCCCAATCCTTGGAGGACGGCCTGGGGGGATTCCACATCCTCTGCCTGGACCTGAACCTCAGCAAGGTTTAGGCGGGCTTTTCGGCTTTCCAAGCGGGGAAGGCCAGCGTGAAGGTGGTCCCGGCGCCCTTTTGGCTTTGCAGGCCGATGCGGCCCCCATACTTGCCCACCAGGCCGTAAACCTGGGCCAGCCCCAATCCGGTGCCCTTGCCCTCGGGCTTGGTGGTGAAAAAGGGCTCGAACAAATGGCGGCGCACCTCGGCGTCCATGCCTTCGCCCTGGTCCCGGACCTGCAAGTAAACCCAGGGATCTTCGCCGGGGACGGACAAGTCAAAGGCCTGGATGATCTCGGGCGTCAACATGCCCGAACGGATCTCGATGGCCCCGCCCCGGGGCATGGCGTCCCGGGCGTTCACCACCAGGTTCATCATGATTTGCTGGAACTCGGAGGGGTCGCCCCCCACCGGCGGCAAGGAAGCCGCCAAGTCCATTTTTAATTGGAAGGCCGGCCCCAGGAGCGGTTTGAGCAGGGGCCCGCCGGCCATCAGCGCCTCGTTCAGATCAATCCCTTGCACGCGGCTTGACCCGCCCCGGCCGAATAAGAGCAATTGCCGGGTCAAGTCCGAGGCCAGCTTCACCACTTCCCGCATGTGCTGGGCGGCTTCCCGCCCCTCGGCGCTGAGGATTTCCTTTTCCAAGGTATAAAGGTTGCCCTTGAGCACCATCAACCAATTGTTGAAATCGTGGGCCACGCCGCTGGCCAACCGGCCCATGGCCTCCATTTTCTGGACTTGGCGGAGCATTTCTTCCTGTTTGCGCAGGGTCTCCCGCAGGTGCAGCTGTTCAGTGACGTCCGCGATGAAGATGGAGGCCCCGCAAATGTCGCCCTCGGACCGGCGCAGGGGCACCAGGGTGGCCCGGATGTTGATGCGCGTGCCGTCCTTGCGGCGCCGCACGCCCTCATATTGGATCGAGCGGCCGTCCTTGATATAGCCCAGCACCTTCTTGAAATCCTCCGCCTGTTCCTCGGGGATCAGCATGGAAAAGGGCTGGCCCAGCACTTCCTGGGCGCTGTAGCCGTAGATGCGCTCCGCGGCCTTGTTCCAATAGAGGATGCGCCCTTCCAAATCGTCCCGGACCACGGCTTCCTGGGAAGCGTCCACCAGGTCGGTGAGCTGGGAAATCCGCTCCTCGGCCTGCTTGAGTTCGGTGACGTCCCGGGCCACCAGGGTCAGGTTGGTCAGGGTTCCCGCGGCGTCCCGGGACGGCAAAAGGGTCATGGACAAGAGCAGTTTCTGCCCGGATTGGGACCGGCCCTCGGCGTCGTAGTCGAACAGGCTCTCCCCGAAGCGCGCCCGCTCCACCAGCGCCCGGGCGTCCATCTGCCCCTCGGGGGGAAAAAGGGCCATCACGTTCTTGCCCAGCATGGCCTCACGGGCATAGCCGAAGATGCGGGTGGCGGCCGCGTTCCATCCCGTGATAGTGCCGTCGGGCAAGGTGAGGAGCACCGCCTCCGGCAGCACGTCGCTCAAGGGGGCCATCTTGCGCTTGGTCACGTCGCGGGTGACCAGGGCGAATCCCCGGACCTTGTGGGACTCATCGTAGAGCGGGGAGGCCGAGCACCAAGTCACGATGCTTTCCCGGTCCTTGCGCACCCGCACGGTCTCATGTTCCAGGACCGGCTCGCCCTTGAGCAGCTTCAGGACCTGGTTCTGCACTTCCGGCAGCTTATCCAGGGGCACCAAACGGCTGTAGGACTGGCCGATGATTTCCGAGGCCTTATAGCCGTAAACCCGCTCGGCGCCGGCGTTCCAGCTCACGATGCGGGCCTCGGGGGTGGTCTCGATGATGGAGATGGGGGAAAAATCCACCAAGTCGGCCAGTCTTTGGGCCCGCACCCGCTGCTCGTTTTCCCGGGTGATGTCGGTCAGGAAGATCATGCCGCCCTT
>DATKNU010000145.1:0-12481 GCA_035541195.1 bacterium | reverse complement strand
ATGAATTCGGGCGTGATGGCGGGCGGCATGACGGCCCCAAAGGCCTGGCCCGAGTGGAAGCGGCCCTTCTCGGCGCGCTCCTGCAGAAGCTGGTTTTCCCGGATGGCGATGAATTCCATCTCGGGGGTGATGATGCCCTTCTTGGCGTAGTGCATCTGGCTGCTATTGCCCCCGGCCTTGGCCTTGAGGGGTTTGCGGCGCGAAGCCTCGGGGAAGACCTCCACGCCCGGGGCGGCCTTGCCTTGGTAAAAACCCTCGACTTCCTCAACATCGCCCCGGCCCAGGACCCAGTCCCGGCGCAGGGGGCTCAAACCCTTCCGCAAGTCGATTTGAACCGTGGGGTCCGTGTAGGGCCCGCTGGTGTCATAAACCAACAGCGGGGCGTTTTCTTCCAGGCCCTTCTCGGTCTTAGTGGGGGAAAGTTGGATCTGGCGCATGGGGACGTGCAAGTGGTGGTTCTTGCCGCCCACGTAGACCTTGCTGGATCCCGGGAAAGGCTTGCGGGTCAGGATCGAGTCGCTCGGTTGGCTGTTTTTCTGGTTCGGCATGAGGTTCCCCCAGGCTTTTTAGGTTAGAGGGACAGCATAGTCCCAGCCCCGGCCCTTTGCAACGCTTGAGGCCTTAGAGGCTTTCTTCGACGCGGTAGCATTCGTAGCGGATTTTTTTGAAGCGGGCGCAGATCGGGCTGCCCAAGAGCTTGGAAAATTCCTCCAGGGACCGGAGGGCCTCCTGGGCGCGCTTGAGGTTGGCCCGCAGCAAGTCCTCCGGGGAAGACCTCTTTTTCTCGGACTTTTCCCGGGTCCCCCGGCCCAAATCCTTTTCAACGTCCCGGGCGGCGGCGCGCCCTTTGGCGGACTTCAAAAGGCTCTTTTCGGCTTGGGTGACGGCATGCCGCAAGCGTTTGAGCCGTTTGAGAAGGGCGGGATCATCCCAGAGGAATCGGGCCACGTCCTCGGCCACCCGAAGGCCTTCCCGGGCGCGGTTGCAGTTGGCATCCAGGGCGCGGATGAGGGATTTTTGGCGGACCGACGGCTTCATGAATCCCCCCATCCCTCGGAAAGGATCAGAGTTTCTTTTTGGCCATCAAGGGCGCGGCCGAAGCCGTCGCCACGGTCTTTTTGCTGAACATGGCCGTGGGCTTGCGGGGCGCCCGCTTGGCCTTGGGCGCGCCTTCCTTGGCCTCGCCCTTCTTGGGTTCGTGCTTTTTCTTGGCCTCGGCGGCTTGGGCGGCGGCCGCGGCCGCCTCCTTCTTTTTCTTGTCCATGCCGGGGACCGGATGCTCGGGGTTCTTGGGGAAAAGCGGGACCTGGACCTTGATGGACTTGCCCTTCTGGGCCACCGGGCCCGACTTGGGCCGGGCGTCCCCGTCCAAGGGGCGTTTGGGCTTGGGCGAGTTTTCCTTCAGGTAAAGTTCTTCCTGCAGGAAGCCCACGGCGGACACCCGGCTCACCCGGGCGCAGAAATCCAGATCCTTGGCGAAGCCCTTGCGGATGAGCTCTTTGCCTTCCTCGGATTCCTTTAGCATGTCCAAGAGGCGGCCCTGCCAAGGCTTGTAGAAGGCCATGGCTTCCTTGGCGCTTTCGGTGGCCACAATGGGGTTGGACCCGACGGTGCTTTGCAGGAAGTCCACCAGCATGCCGGCGAAAACCCCGTCTTCCTTGGCGCCGCTGGTGACGATCACCACGTCCCGGTTGCCCCTGAGGCAGGAATCATAGACATCGCCCAGGTTCAGGAAGGACCCCAGGATGACGTACTTGGCGTTCTTGACGGGCTTGTGGGCCACGAAGGAGGAGGTGCTGACGCAGAGGACGCGGTCCTTCACTTTTTCACGGCTGGAATCCAAGGGCGAACCGCCCAAGTGGAACCCGGGGATCTTTTCCCAGTCCCGCTCCCCCGCGAGCAAACCCTCGCCGCGCTTGAGCTTGGCGAAGTGCTTTTTGGCCGTGCCCGGGTCGGGCGCGAAAAAGACGCCCTTGGCGCCATGGTAAAAGTAAGTGGAGGCCGTGGAGCTGGCCCGCAACACGTCGGCCAACACCACCGTGGCGTTCTGGGTGGTCGTCGGCTTGACGGCCTTGGGGCTAAAATAAACCGTAATTTTCAATTTCTCTCTCCCCGCCTAATAAATGCGAAACCCTTCGCCCCCGGTCAAGCCCTTGGCCTAATCCTTGGCTTTGGGTTTGGCCTCGTCCTTGCTCTTGTTGCCTTGCATGTGCTTCTCGATGAACTGGGTGGAATAACGCCCGCTGCGGAAAGTCTCGCTTTGAAGGATGCGCTTCAAAAAGGGCGCCGTCGTATGGACGCCTTCCACCACCAACTCGTCCAGGGCGCGGATCATCCGCTTGATGGCTTCCAAACGGTTCGGGCCATGGGCGATGACCTTGGCCAACAGCGAGTCGTAATAAGGGGGCACCTTATAGCCCTGGAACAGGTGGGTGTCCATGCGGATGCCGGGCCCGCCGGGCACGTGGTAAGTGGTGATGGTGCCCGGCGAGGGCCTAAAGCCGTCCTCGGGATTCTCGGCGTTGATGCGGCACTCGATGGCGTGTCCCCGGGGTTCCATGACCGACTTGGAGATGGAAAGCCTTTCCCCGGCGGCGATCTTGATCTGTTCCTTGATGATGTCCACCCCCATGACCTGTTCGGTCACCGGGTGTTCCACCTGCACCCGGGTGTTCATTTCCATGAAATAGAAATCCCCGTTCTTGTCCATCAGGAACTCGATGGTGCCCGCCGAGGTGTAATTGACCTCTTTGGCCAGCTTCAAGGCGTACTTGCCGATGATCTTGCGCTGCTTTTTGTTCATGACCGGCGAGGGCGATTCCTCGATGAGCTTCTGGTGGGAACGTTGGATGGTGCAGTCCCGCTCGCCCATGTGCACGACGTGGCCGTACTCGTCGGCCAGGATCTGCACCTCGATGTGGCGGGGGTCCTCCACGAACTTTTCGATGTAAACCTCCGGGTTGCCGAAGGCCGCCTCGGCTTCCGTGCGGGCCGTCTGGAAAGCCTGGGTCAGGGAAAGGTCGGTGTGGGCGATGCGCATGCCCTTGCCGCCGCCGCCGGCGGAGGCCTTGATGATGACCGGATACTTGATGCGCTTGGCCACTTCCAAGGCGTGGGCCTCGTCCCGCACGGGGCCGTTGCTGCCCGGCGTGGTGGGGACTTTGGCCTTTTGGGCGGTCTTGATGGCCATGACCTTGTCGCCCATGAGGCGCATGACCTCGGGCTTGGGGCCGATGAACTTGATCTGGCAGCTGGCGCAGACCTCGGCGAAATGGGGGTTCTCGGCCAGGAATCCGTAACCCGGGTGGATGGCCTCGGCGTCGGTGATCTCGGCGGCGCTGATGAGCGCGGGGATGTTCAGGTAGCTTTCCTTGCCCAGGGGCTTGCCGATGCAAACGCTTTCGTCGGCCAAGTGCACGTGAAGGGAGTCGGCGTCGGCGGTGGAATGGACCGCCACGGTCTTGATGCCCATTTCTTTGCAGGCTCGGATGATGCGCAGGGCGATTTCGCCCCGATTGGCGATGAGGATTTTATTGAACACGGTGGCCTTTTCTTACGAGGGATCGACGATCAAAAGCGGCTGGCCGAACTCGACGGCTTGTCCGTTGGCCACCAAAATCTTGACGATCTTCCCCTTCACCTCGGCCTTCACCTCGTTCATGAGCTTCATGGCTTCGATGATGCAATAGACCTGGCCCACCTCGATTTTGCCGCCCTCCTCGACGAAGGGCTTGGCGTCCGGCGAGGCCGCGCGGTAAAAGGTGCCCACCATGGGGGCGGCGACGGTGACGGTCTTGTCCGCCGCGGGGGCGGGGGCGGCAGGCGCGGCGCCCGCCGCGGGGGCGACGGCAACCGGAGCGGCCATGGTCATCACGGGAGCCGGGGCGTAGGATTCCAGGGATATCCCCGGGCCTTTTCGCAGGTGGATCTTGGTGTCACCCTGCTCGAACCGAAGCTCGCTGACCTGGGAAGCCTCCATCAAGGCCAGGGCGTCCTGCACCAGGGAAAGCTTGGCGCTGACCTTCACTTTCGCCGAAGGGGCCGGGGCCTTTTTCTTCTTCTCGGTCTTTTCGTTCTTCTCGGGGGTCGTCATGCGATCTCCTTGAAATGGTCTTGAGAAAGGCGGCTCGGGCCTAGACCCGTTCCACGTACTCACCCGTGCGGGTGTCGATCTTCAAAATATCGCCCTCTTTAATGAAAAGGGGCACCTGGATGGTGGCCCCGCTTTCCAAAACCGCGGGCTTGCTGGCGCCCGAAACCCGGTCGCCCTTGATGCCGGGCTCAGAGGACACCACCTTGAGGTTGATGTTGATGGGCAACTTGACGCTGATGGGCCGTTCCTTATAAAAGAGGACCTCGATGGAGGTCTCCTCCTTGAGCCACTGGGCTCCCTCGCCCACCTCTTCCTCGGTCAATTCCAACTGTTCGTAGGTCTCAGTGTCCATGAAGACGAACTTATCGCCTTGTTTGTAGAGGTACTGCATTTCCTTTTCTTCCACCGGGGGTTCGGGGACCTTTTCCCAGCTGTCCAGGGTCTTATCGGTGACCGTCCCGAGCTCAACATTCTTGAGTTTGAGGCGCACAAAACCGCCTCCCTTGCCGGGCTTCACATGCTGGTAATTGGTGACCCGGTACAGCACACCCTCGAATTCGCATAAGTTGCCGGTGCGCAGGTCATTAACGCTGATCATTCAAAAAACTCCTTAAAAAATGGCCGAAAAGAGCCTATATTTGTCAAGATTCATCTCATCCTGAAAAAAAGCACGAAAAGGATGGGCATTTTACTCGATGAAGGGCCATCCGTCAAACGGATGCGGGGAAGGGGGGCCAAATAGGCCGAAAAATGCCCAAAAATCTTATTTCAGGCCGCGTCGATGAATTCCCTTTGCCACAATTCCACCAAAAGCAGTCCATAGAGCAGAAGGTGGTGGTCTTCTTTTCCTTCCATATGCTCGGCGATCAGCCGCTGGGTGGCCGCGAAATCAAAGAGGCCCCGGTGTTTGAACTGGGTCGAGGTCAGGCAATCCATTAAGAGCGGCTTGAGTTCTTGCTTAAACCAGGGGCCCAAGGGAACCCCAAAACCCTGTTTTTTGCGGTAGATGATGTCCTTGGGCAGGTACTTCAAGGCGGCCTTCTTTAAAAGGTATTTGCCTTCCCGGCCCTTGAGCTTCATCGAGGCGGGCAGGGAGAAGGCGAATTCCACCAGGCGCTGGTCCAGGTAGGGCACCCGGGCTTCCAGGGAGGCCGCCATGCTCATGCGGTCCACCTTGGTCAAGAGGTCGTCGGGCAACCAAGTCTTCAGGTCCAGGTACAGCATGTCGTTCAAAGGGTCGAACCGGTAGGCTTGGGCTTCGGCCTCAAGCCGCTCGAAAATCTCCTCGACCTTGGTATGTTCCATCTCGTACTTGAGTTTCTCGCCGGCCAAATCAACCAGGGCGCTTTCCCGGCAAAGCCGGGACCAGGCCAAGTGCCGTTTCACCCGGTCCTCTTTTTGGAGGGCGTCCAAGGCCTGCCCTCCCCGGGCGCCCCACCGGCCCGAAAGCTTGGGCAATATTTTTTCCCGCATCCAACCCGGCAGGGCCCTCACCCCGCCGGACAAGCGGTCATAGGCGTAACGCCGGTAGCCGCCGAACATTTCATCGGCGCCCTCGCCGGTCAAGACCGCCTTGACTTCCTGGCGGGCGAAGAGCGAGACCACGAAAGTCGGAAGCGACGCCGGGTCGATCACCGGGTCGTCTTGGTACTTCACCAACCGGGGGATGAGGTCCTTGAGCATGCGGGCGTCCACCATGATTTCCCGGTGCTGGCTTTTGAGGAACACCGAGACCTTTTGGGCATGCTTGAGCTCGTTGAAATCCTTCTGGTTGTCGAAGCCCACCGAATAGGTGCGGGCTCGTTTGTGGGTTTGGTGGGTCATGGAAGCCACCACGAAGGAGGAGTCCAATCCCCCCGACAAGAAAGCCCCCAGGGGCACGTCCGCCATCAACTGTTCCTTCACGCTGGAAAAAAACAGGTAACGCAACCGTTCCACCCACTCGGCTTCCTGGGCAGGGCTGACTTTTTCCGCCGGGGCGGGGCCTTGGGGCAATTGCCAATAGGCCTTCACCGACACCTTGCCGCTTTGGCACACCAACGTGTTTCCCGCGGGCAATTTTCGGATGTTTTTAAAAAGGGTGTCGGGGGTCGGCACATATTGCAAGGTCATCAAGGAAAGCATCTGCCGATGGTCGGCCTTGGCTTCCACGCCGGGCGCCTGAAGCAGGGCCTTGATTTCGGAGGCGAAAAGCAGGGACCCATTGGCCGTGGTGTAATAAAGGGGCTTCACGCCCAAAGGGTCCCGGGCGAGGAGCAGTTTCTGGAAAGTCTCGTCCCACAGGGCGAAGGCGAACATGCCCCTGAGCTGGGACACGAAAGCCTCGCCATATTCCTCATAAGCGTGGACCAGCACTTCCACGTCCGATTGGCTGCGGAATTGGTGGCCAAAGCCTTGCAAGGTCTTGCGCAATTCCTGGTGGTTGTAAATTTCACCGTTGCAGACCACCCAAACCGTGCCCCGCTCGTTGGAAATGGGTTGGGCCCCGCCGGCGAGGTCCACAATGGAAAGGCGGCTCATGCCCAAGCCCGTGAAGCGCTTGAGGTAATAACCCTGATCGTCCGGCCCCCGGTGCTTCAGGGCCTCCACCATGGATTCCAGATCCCGGCTTTGATAAGCCAGGCCGGCCTTAAATTGGGTGAATCCCGCGATGCCGCACATGAAAACCTACTTTCGGCGAATAATGAAAGTCCCGGCCAGGCTCAACGGCGCACGACGGATTTCAGCAATTCATCCATTGTGCGGCCAGCCCGCGTCCAAGTGTAGTTTTTTAAGAGGGCCGTCCGGCCCCGCCGGGCCCGGGCTTGGGCCCCCGCGGGGTTTTTCAGGGTTTGAATGACCGCTTGCGCGAAAGCCTGGGGGTCTTTCGCGATGGAAAGGAAGCCCCTCTCCTTCTCGGACATCCAACCCGCCGCCGCGGGAGTCGCCACCACGGGCACGCCCAGTCCCAAGGACAAGGCCACCTTATTCTGCATACCGGCGGCGATCCTTAAGGGCGCGATGGTCAATCGGGCTGAGGCCACATAGGGCTCAATTTCAGGCACCCAGCCGGTCACCCGAAATTCGCCTTCCTTGGCTTTTTTCATCAGCCTGGACGTGGGCGTCCCGCCCACCGCCGCCAAGAAAGCCTCGGGCACCGCCTGCCGCACCCGGGGCCAGACTTCCCGATGGAACCAAAGAATCCCGTCCTCATTGGGAAAATAGCCCATATTGCCGGCGAAGCAGACCACCGGTCGGCCCTTCGGATACTCGGCGGGTCTTTGGAAGGACCTAGCCCGCGGCTTCAAGTCCAAACCATTGGGCACCACGGAAATCTTATCGCCCGCGAGCCCTTGGGCCTTCAGCGCCTCGGCGTCACGGGAAGAGATCGTAACCGTGGCGGCGGCGCGCTTTCCCCATTCGACCTCCTCACGGGCGATCAAGCCCCTGTCCCAACGGGCTAAAAACTTGGGGCCCCATCGGGCCCCAGCAAGCGCGCTTAAGGCCTGGGCATAAGCCCCCAAGCAGTCGGTCAGGTCCAGCACCACGGGCACGCCCGGATTCCCCTCAAAGGCCATGGGCGCCATCCGCAAGCGGTGGGCCAGCACGGCGTCGGTGTTTTTGCCCTTGCCGCTTTTCCAGTAGGCCCGCAAAGCCTCCCGCAATTTGGGCGAAAAATGGCTGGCCACGTTCAAGGACTGTCCCCAGAGGCTTCCCCCCACCAGGTTGAAAAAAAAGTCCATCGGCCCCAGGGCCTCCTGGTAAATCGTCCGGCAAAGGGGGCGGAGCTTTTCAACCTGATGGAGGTCCGCCCGAACGCGGGTGACGCAGAAGAGGTCGATGACATGCCCGCGTTTTTTAAGCTCGTGAAGGAAATGAAAGAGCCGCAATTTGTCCCCGTCATGGGGCGGAGCCGGCACCAAGGGGGTGAGGACGAGCAGGTTCACGATTTATCCTTTGCGGGAATTTTTTCGAAAAAACCAAACCGTCAACCCCGACGCCAACGCCATCCAAAGAACCGCCAGCAGATAGCTGCGGGCCTCCACCGGCGAGGCGTTGAAGGAAGGTTCCAGTCGGGTCAGGGGCAGGTGGGCCAAGTTCCCCATGATTTTCAGGACCCAATTTTCGCCTTCCAAACGGTTGTAACGCGCCCAGGGGACCGCCGCTAAAATCCAGTTCACGCCCACGCCCACCCCGGCCAGGGTCACCGCCAGGTAATTCCAATATTCCCTCTTGAGGGCCTTTTCCACCGCCGGATAAATCAACACCAGCGCCAAGGGCGTGACTCCCACCATAAAACGGCAAGCGGGTGTTTCCCCCAAATTCTCGTAAAAAGACATGGCCAGGTAATAAAAAAGGAAAAGCCCGGGCGCCGCCCATTGGAAGGGGCCTTTTAACCGGAAAGTCATCCAAACCCCGGCCAACAGCAAGGCGAAAACCGGGAAATGAAACCACAATCCGCATTCCTGGTCTAAGGAAAGCCCCAAGAATCCCACGGGAAAACGGCTCAAGGGAAACAAGGAAAAAAAAGACTCGTTATGGGCGCCCAGGGGCGTGAAGACGCCGTAGAGGAAGTGAAAGTAAAGGGCCAAGGCCAATAGGGGGATAAACAAGCCGCCGGCAAAACCGAGGGCCGAGCTTCCCCTTTGCTTTTTAAGATTCCAGAGGGCCAACAGCGCCAAACCCAGCCAAGGCAGGACCAAGAGCAAGTTTCGATTATGCATCCAAAGCAAGAGGCCCAGGCAAAATCCCAAGGCGACCCAACGACGGCGCGCGAAAAGTAAAAGTCCCGCCGCCACCAGGCAGGCCGTTGGAATTTCAGGAAAAATAAGCCCGGAAAAAAGAAGCAGGGGGCTTCCGTAAAGCGCCACCGCGCCCACCAATTGCAAGGGAACATGCCGGGCGCCCGTTTCTTCCAAAACCCTGAGGGTCAGGAAAATCGTGAAGGCCGCCAAAAACGCCATCGTCAGCGAAGCCCCCAGCCGCCCCGCCAGGGCAAACCCCGGCAGGATGGCGAGGACCGGTCCCAAGGGATGATGGCTGTAATCCTTGCCGCCGACAAAATGCTCGAGCCCCTGGGGTTCCAAAACCCCTCTATGATAAAAGGCGCGGTAGTCCCCCGCTTGATAGTTGTTGGAAAGGTCCAAGTCCCCGTCGTGGACTAGGCTGTAGGCCATCAGCAGGTAATGGGGCTCATCCCCGCTGGTGTCGCATTGGCTGGTCCAAAGGGCCAGCCCGGGCAAAAGCACCAGGGCCGCGGCCAAGAAGGAGGTGGAAACCCGCCGGGCCAAACGACGGCTCTTCCAAAGCAGCCACCCGGTATAAAGGAAAAGATGGGAGACCCAAATGATCCCGAAAAGGATCTGGACCTTGCGCCAGGCGAAATCGTGGGGCGCGGGCAGGTGAATCTTGACCGCCAGGGGCAAAGCCAAACCCAAGATCCAGGGGCTTTGGGCCAGGAGAAAAGCCGTGAAAAAAAGTTTCTTCTCCCCGCCGCCCACGGCGAAGGCCAATAGCATTTCCAGCGCCGCGACCAAGAGCCCCAGCGCCAGCCAACCCTCGCCCACTTGGGTCAGGGAAATCGGCAGCGCGGGGAAGCCGCTGGCGGCCTTCATGCCGAAATACTCGTATCCCGCCAAGACCAGGACGAAAAGCGAAAGGTTGAAGGCCTTGAGCTGTCGGATGGCGTTGAGCTTTTTCACTTTTACCTTTTTATGAATTTTTAAAAATACTTCCCGCCGCCAAATTCGCCCGCAAAGGCGCGGGACCCAGCACTTAAAAATCCGGGCGGACTTGCTTTTCGTTTTCCTTTTTGGCGCCTGGCCGTCTTCGCGGTTCAAACACCGAAAATCCCGGTTCCATGATGGCCTTGGCGGCTTGGCTTAACGGCCCCTCAAGTCCCGGCCCATTCCCTCGTAGGCTTCCAGCGTCAAGCGGGCGGTCCTTTGCCAGGTGAATTCCTTGGCGCGCCGCAATCCCCGGGCGATGAGCGCCCGGCGCAAGGCCGGTTTCGTCAAAACCCGCTCCACGGCTTGGGCGATGGCCTCGGGATTCTCCGGATCCACCAGGATCGCCGCCTCCCCGGCCACCTCAGGCAGGGCGGTGGCGTCGGAAGTCACCACCGGCACGCCGCAGGCGAAAGCCTCCAAAACCGGCAGGCCGAATCCTTCCAGCAAGGAAGGATAAAGGAACAAATCCGCCTGGGCGTAACGGCGGGCCAATTCTTCCCGGGGCACGTTGCCCAGCCAATGGATATAGGGCGACAGGCCCAAAAGCTCGGCTTGCTCCGGGTAATCCGTGCACTTGAGCTCGGCCTCGTCCATCCCCTGGATGAGCAGTTGGAAACGCCGGCCCCGCTTCATCCAACGCCAAGCCGCCTGGAAAATCCGATAGACGTTCTTGCGCTCATCGGCGGCCCCGTGGATGAGGATCTTCCACTCCCGCCCCGGCCCCGGGGACCGCTTGGCCTTGAACCAGGCCAAGTCCACGCCCTCCGGCGTCACATGGATGCGGGCCGGGGAAACGCCCAGCTTCTCGAAAATTTGCCCCTTGGAATAATCCGAGACCGTCAAAATCCTGCGCGCCTTGAGGGCCGAAGGCGGAATCACCAGGCGTTTGTAAAGGTGGATCAAACTCTGGCGCCAAGTCGGATGGGGCCGCACCGCCGAAAGGGGCCGCTCGTACATCACGTCATGCAGCGTCAGCAAATAAGGAAAGGAGGAGAAAACCGTCGCCGAGTTGTCGATATAGTGCAGGAAGTCGAGGCGGAGCCGTCGGGCCGCCGCCGGCAAGCCCACTTGCTCGTAAAGGGCCGCGTTGCCGGACTTCAGGTCCACCCAATTCACCCGGGCGGCGCGGAACTGCGCCTTGAAAAAGTCGGGGGCGTTGAAGACCGTGTAATCGTTGCGCCGGTCGATCTTCAGAAGGTTTTGGATCAGGTTGGCGGCGTAGGTTCCCACCCCCCGGCGGTAGGCCAGCCGGGCGTCGATGCCGATTCTCAGCGTGTCATCGCTTGGTTTTTTCGGCACGGTCGGCCATCAAAACCGGGATCCCGTTCTCGACGGGATAATGTTTTTTGCAGGCGGTGCATTCCAGGAAGGATTCCTTGTCCCGCAAGGCCGAGCCGCAGGAAGGGCAGATGAGAAGGTTGAGCAAGTCGGGGTTGATCAAGGAAGTCTCGCTTTTCTTATTTTACGGAGGCCCTCAGGATCAGGCCGCCCCCCAAACCGGGAAGCAGGGCCCGCCCCAACCGGTCCGTCGCGGCCAACAGGAACCCGCAGGCCCGAGGCCCCAGGGCGCCGATCAACCGTTCCAAAACCCGCGGCAATTTGAGGTAATTATAGGTTTCGATCTCCACCCTGTCAAACCGGGCTTCTTGGGCCAGTTTTTGGAGCTCCCGGGGCCCGAAAAAGAAAAGGTGGTCGGTTTGCCTGGCCTTAAGGGCCCGGTTCACCCAAGGCAAAAGCTTTTTGAAATAGGACTGGTCATTCGTGATGGTCACGATCAAAAGCCCCCCGGGCTTCAAGAGGCGCCGGGCTTCCTGAAAAACCGCCGCGGGGTCAAAACAATGATCCAAGGCTTCTTTGACCAAAACGCCCTGAACCGTCATGTCCGTTAACGGCACCCGTTCCGCCAGGCCCCGGACGAAACCCAAGCCCAAGGTGGGGATGTCCCTTTGGGCCAATTGTTCCGCCGAGGGCTCCAGCCCCAGGTAATCCCACCCGCGGTCCTTGCCGGCGTCCTTAAGGAAGAGGGCGAACTCGCCCCGGCCCGCCCCCAGGTCCAGGAGCAGGGGTTTGACTTGGCCGGCGAAGGCTTCTTGGAAATAACCCAACACCTTCTCGTCCAAGCGCCGATAACGCAGCCTCATCAAGGGCGTCAGGGACTTGAGGAAATCATCGTCGTCCCAATGGGACTGGAGCGATTTCCATTTTTCATAGGCGGCGGCTTGGGACAAGGGCGTTTCCTCACGGTTGGATAGGGTAAGGCCTCAACGGATGAAAGGCAGGCTCCAGAAAAAACAGGCGATGAGCAAAAGGATAACATAGGCGCCGTAAAAGACGGCCCAAACCGGATCCAAAAAATAATGCAGGGCCACGGCGGCCAGCCATTCGGGGTCTTGGGATTGCAGCGGGTGTTTTTTTCCGGCCTTCTCGAGCGCCCGGTTGGCCCGGGGGATGTTGGAAAAGCGCCCCCTCACGAGGAATTCCGCCATCCAACGAAGGGGGGACGGCATGGGGCCCAACACTTCCCGGGCAAAAACCTCGATCCGTCCCAACCACCCCGCTTCCACCCGGGCGAAGGTCAAGGGCACTAGGCGGGCCGTGGACCGGATCAAGGAGTCCAAGAGCCGGCCCAGGATCATCTGCAAGGCCAGGCACCAGCCCCCCACGGAGCCTAAAAGCCCCC
>DATKNU010000144.1:0-9823 GCA_035541195.1 bacterium | reverse complement strand
TGCTTGGGGATGGACCGGCCCCGGATATAGGTGAGGGCCTCCATTTCCAGCTTGTGGGAATCCAGCAGGTACTGCACCTTGTCGTCCACGTCCTCGGAGTCGCTCTGGAGATGCCCCTTGTCGAGGATGAATTCCAGGTTGTCGAAGATGGGCTGCATCCAATTCATGAGCTTCTCGTCCTTGGTGCCCGGCAGGTAGCCGATGTCCTTGCCCATGGGGACAATGGGCCGCGACACCAGCACCCGGCGGTATTTTTTCTCGTCCAGGCTCTTCAAAAGCCCCGCTGCCAGGGCCAAGAGGGTCTTGCCCGTCCCGGCGGACCCCACCAAGGTCACCATGGAGATGCGGTCGTTCAAGAGCAGGTTCAAGGCGAAATGCTGTTCGCGGTTGAGGGCCTTGATGCCCCAGGCTTCCGGATCCTTGAACCAGAGGGGTTGGGCCTGCTTGAGGCCGTCCTTATAGACCGCCAGCGCGGTCTTGCCCTCGTGGATGTCGCTTTTCAAGAGCAGGAACTGGTTCTCATAGAAGGCGTGCGTGCCCAGGTAGGGCTCCATCGAAAGCTTCCCGCCCTTGTAGAACTCGTCCACCTCGGCGTCCTTCACCGTGACCGTGGTCCAGCCCGAGTAAAGCTCGTCGATGTTGATCTTGTTGGTCTCGAAGTCCTCGGCGATGAGCCCCAAGGCGTCGGCCTTGATGCGCACGTTGATGTCCTTGGAGATGAAGCGGATGTTCTCGCCGCGGTTCTTCAGCGCCAGGGCGATGCCCACGATGTAGTTGTCCACCTTGGAATGTTCCAGCGACGGCGGCAGGTCGCCGTTGAGGACGCTGGTCTCCACCCGCAGGATCCCGCCGTTGGGAAGGTTGACCCCTTCCTGCAGTTTCCCCTTTTGCCTCAGGTCGTCCAGCATGCGGGCCACCTCGCGGGCGTTTCGGCCCCGCTCGTCCTGGTATTTCTTGAAGGTGTCCAGTTCCTCGATCACGCCCAGGGGCACCACCACGGTGTTGTCCTCGAAGGACTCGAGGGCCTTGGGATTGTGGATCAGGACGTTCGTGTCCAGGACGAAGGTTTTTTTCATGCGGGGCCGACCTCCGGATGGGATGGGTTAGGGTTCGTCCATTGAAGCAAGGCTTGGGCTAATCGCAGGCACCAGTGGAAAGTCCCGGATAGGGCGCCGTTCAAAGGCAGGACGTCGGGCCAGACCAGGGAGAAAAGAAGCATCAGGACAATCATATTGACGGTAAAAATGAAAATCAAGGAGAAGACCACCCCACCCTCCTCCAGGTCTGGCTGGTGGTGGGAAAGCGAGTAAACCGTAAGCACCCAATGAAACGAGTAGGTAAACCCGACCAGCCCCATCAGGTAAACTTTGAATCCCGGGGCGGCGATGGCGAACAGGCCCAGGGCCAAAAGCGTGTAAAGCGGCACCACATAAGGCGCCATGGAGATGAAAAAGTGGGATTTGCTGGTGACCGCCGACCCGCCCGAGTGGGTGGCGTGGATCTCGGTGACCTTGCCCCCCATGGCCAGGGCCGCCAGGGCGTGGGTCAGCTCATGGGCCAGCACGTGGCTGAGCACCGGCTTATACAAGAGGAAGTGGACGGGGAAATAAATCAAAAACCCCAAGCTGAAGGCCAAAGCCAAGGGCGAACCCCAAGTGAGCCGCGTCAAGGCCCCGCCCACCACGCAGGTGACGCCCGCGCCCAACCAGAGCAACAAGAGGCCCAGCGCGACTTTCATCAGGAAAATCCCCAGGGTCTTCCTCATAGCAGGTCGGACCCCTCGCTGTCGCCCTCGGGCTCGCCTGGGTCCGCCGGTTTGAGCCCGGTCGCGATTTGGTATACCACTTCCCTCGGCAGGCCCCGGAGTTTGCAGACCGCCTTGACGGCCTCGGTCTTGGAAAGCCCCTCGCGCATGAACTGGGCCAGTTGGTCCTCAATGGAGGCCCCCTGCCACTTCTCGGACGCCGAACGGTCCATTTTTTCGGCGCCCTCCACCACGATCACGAACTCGCCCAAAGGCTCCTGGTCCTTGAAGCGTTCCACCATGGACTGAAGCCCCCCCCGGGCGAACTCCTCGTGCAACTTGGTCAGCTCGCGGGCCACCGCGCAGGATCGGTTCCCGAAGACGTTCAGCATGTCCTTGAGGGAAGCCCGCAATCGGTGGGGCGACTCGAAAAAGACCAAGGTGCGTTCCTCGGAGCGCGCCTGGAGCAAGGCGCTCCGCCGGTCCCCCGCCTTGGGCGGCAGGAAACCTAAAAAGGTGAAGGGCGTGGCCGCCAGGCCCGAAGCCGCCAGCGCCGCCAACAGGGAGGAGGCCCCCGGGACCGGCGACACGGCGAAACCCTTTTCCGCCACGGCCTTCACCACCAGGTAGCCCGGGTCCGAGATGGCGGGCATGCCCGCGTCGGTGATGAGGGCGACCGTCCCCCCCGACTCCAGGGTTTGGAGGATGTCGGAAACCCGCTTGACCTCGTTATGGTCGAAACAAGAAATGAGTTTTTGGGGCTTGATGCCGAAATGCGTGAGCAGTTTGAGGCTGTGGCGGGTATCCTCCGCCGCGATGAGGTCGACCGCCCCCAGGACCTTCAAGGCCCGAAAGGTCATGTCCTCCAGGTTGCCGATAGGCGTGGCCACCAGGTAGAGCGTGGAAGGTTGGATGGAGTTTTTATCCGGCATAACGCCTCATTGAAGTTAAACATCTTTTCACCGCGAAGACGCCGTAAAAATCTTACTTGGGTCGGCCCTTCGAATGACCGCGCCTTCCGCGCCTCGGGGGTGAATCCGCTTTCTTTTTCGGGGCCTGGAAGGCCGGGACCCAGCGGCAAAGCGCCCCCCAAATGCCCCCACCAATGGCCATCCCCAGCAGGTAACCGCCCAGCACATCCGAGGGGTAATGCAGACCCAGGTAGATCCGCGACAAGCCCACGGCCAAGGCCCAGAGGCCGAAAAACCAGGCGTAAGCCGGATAAGCCAAGGACAAGAGCAGCATGGACCCGCCCATGTTGGTGGCGTGGCTCGAGGGGAAGGAATGGGACGAACTGGGGCCCACCGGCGTCAGGACCCCGGTTAAGGCGTTGCAGGGCCGGACCCGGCCCACGAGATTTTTAAGCACATGGGCCGAGATTTGGTCGGTCAGGATGACCGTCACGATGAGCGCCAGCACCATCCAACGGCCCTTGGCGCCGCCCTTCCACAAAAGAAAAAAGGCCAAGACCAGCAAGGCGGGGTAAAAGTGGTGGATGTCGGTGATGAAGGAAAAAAACTTGTCCCATGCCGGGCAGGACCAACCCCCGTTGATCCAGCGAAAAACCCAGACGTCGAGGGAATAGAGGAAGTCCGTCAAACCTCAGGCCACCTGGACGACGCGCGCGTCCTCGGGCAGCGACTCCTGGATCTCGGCCAAGGTCTTCACCACCCAATCGGCGTCGTTGGAGGTCAAGAGCTGTTGGCGCATGTCCTTGGCGCCCTCAAAGCCCTTGAAGTAGTGGGTGAGGTGCTTGCGCATCTCCAAAAGCCCCAACCGCTCGCCCTTGACCTCGATGGAACACTTGAGCTGTTCCAAGGCGATGCCGAAGCGCGCCTTCAGGCTCATCTCGGGCATGGGCTGCCCGGTTTCCAGGTAATGGTTGATCTCCTCGAAAATCCAGGGCGAACCCATGCTGGCCCGGCCGATCATGATGCCGTCGCAGCCCGTCTCTTGGAACAAGCGCCAAGCGTCGGAGGCGGACTTGACGTCGCCGTTTCCGATCAGGGGGATGCGGGCCTTTTGCTTCAATTTGGCGATGACCTCCCAATTGGCCTTGCCCTCGAACATCTGGTTGCGGGTGCGCGCGTGCACCGCCAGGGCGGAGGCCCCGGCCTCGGTCACGGCGTCCAAGAGCTCGAACACCGCGTTGTCCATGGCGTCATAACCCGCGCGGGTCTTGACCGTGATGGGCACCTTGCCCCCCGTGGCTTCCACCATGGCCTTCACGATCCAACCGGCCCGCTGGGGTTCTTTCAGGACCGCGGCGCCCGAGTCGCATTTGAGGATTTTGCCCACCGGGCACCCAAAGTTGATGTCGATCACGTCGGGATGCACCTTGTCCCTCACCTGCAGGGCGGCCTCGCCCATGATGCCGGGGTCGCCGCCGAAAAGCTGGACCCCCACGGGGCGCTCAGGCTCGGTAAAGGCCATGAGTTCGTCGCTTTTTTCACTGCCTTCCAAAAGCGCGCGGGAGCTGACCATTTCGGTGATGACCATGGCGGCGCCGTAGCGCCGGGCCAAACGCCGGAAGGCCGTGTCGGTGTAGCCCGCCATGGGGGCCAAGAAAACCCGGCCGTTCAAGGTGAGGTTTCCGACCTTCAATTCACGGGCGCCCTGGCCCAAAGGCTTCCCTTCCAGGGGTTTGGCCTCGATAGGACGGGCCTCAATGGAATCCGGATTTTCAGGTGGCATCACGCTCATTTAACAAGGCCTTTCAAAATTCAAACCAACAAAAACAGCTCACGCAAAGACGCGAAGACGCAAAGGCAATAATTTAAATCACTTTAAAGTCAAAATCTTTGCTTGGCGTCTTTGCGTGAGCTTTTGGTTTTGGTTCATCAGTTAAACGTCGCTTCTTTCACACCCGACAGCTTGCCAAGCTTGCCCACGATGGGCTTGACCTTGGGAATGCGCACCGGCGCGAAATGGATCACCACGTACTTTTCGGCCGGGCTCAGGGTCTGCACCTCGGCCTTGAAGACCTTGATGCCCACCGACCGGAGCAGGGCCTTGGCTTCCTCGGAAACCGCGTGGGTCATTTTAGCATGGAGCGTGAGGGTCTGGTAAACCCGGCCTTCCAGGTAGTCGTCCACCAAGCCCATGAAATAAAGCACCATCATGACAAAAACCGTCGAAAGGACCGCCCCGGCGTAAAAACCGCATCCCACCGCCATGCCGATGGCCGAGACGATCCAAAGGGTGGCCGCCGTGGTCAATCCCGTGATGATGCCCTCGCGCATGCGAAGGATGGTGCCCGCGCCCAGGAAGCCGATGCCCGTCACCACGTTGGCCACGATGCGGGGGTCGAATTGGATTTCGCCGTTCACCACCGGGCTGGTGAAGATGGAAAGCATCATGAGAAGCGCCCCGCCCAACCCCACCATGATGTGGGTGCGGATGCCGGCGGGCTTGCGCAGGCGCTCGCGGTCAAAGCCGATGATCCCGGCCAAGAGCAGGGTGAGGAAAAGGCGCAGGACCACGTCGCCGGTGGCCAGGGGCAGGAGGCTCATGACCCTATTGTAGCAAGAAGGGGTTGGCGCCGGTAGGCGAGGCCTTGGCCGTGACCGAGAAAGCCGCGGTCCGGCCCTGGGCCAGGTGGTGGGAACCCAGCCCCGCGATCATGGCGGCGTTGTCCGAGCAGTATTGGGGCGGCGGCACCCGGAAAAGGGCGCCCACCGCCCGGCATTCCGACTCCAGGGCCCGCCGCAAGGCCTGGTTGCAAGCCACCCCGCCCCCCATCAGCAGGGTCTTGGGCCGCAGTTCTTGGAGGGCCTCCGCCACGCGCCAGCGGATTTCTTCCAATACCGTCCGCTGGAATTTCGCCGCCAAGCGGGCCCGGTCCGCCTCGTTTTTCAGGGGGCTTTTTTGAAGCTCCAGGTTGACCGCGGTCTTGACCCCGCTGAAGGAAAAATCCAGGCTCTTGTCCTTCATGCGAGACAGGGAAAACTTATCCCGGGCCTCGGGGGCTTGGAGCGCCAGCTTCTCCAGGATGGGCCCGCCGGGATAGCCCAAGCCCATGAGCTTGGAGACTTTGTCAAAAGCTTCCCCCGCCGCGTCGTCCCGGGTGGAGGCCAAGAGGCGGTATTGGCCCCAGCTTTTCATCTCGTAAAGTTCCGTATGGCCCCCGGACACCACCAGCCCCAAGGCCGGGAAGGCCACGGGTTCCGCGTCCAGTTCCACGGCGTAAAGGTGGGCCTCGATGTGGTGCACCACGGCCAACGGCAACCGCAGGCGAAAGGCCAGGCCCTTGGCGGCGGACAAGCCGACCAACAAAGCGCCGATCAATCCCGGGGCGGCGGTCACCGCCACGCCGGTCAAATCGTCATAGGTGGTCTTGGCCTTGCCCAAGGCCTCCCGCACCAAAAGCGGCAAGTCGTTCAGGTGCTGGCGCGAAGCCACCTCGGGCACCACCCCGCCATAGCGCTTGTGCAGGTCCATTTGGGAGGCGACCTCGTTGGCCAAGACCTTGCGGTGGCCCTCCACCAGGGCCACGGACGTCTCATCGCAGGAGGATTCAATTCCTAAAACCAAGCTTTTCACGAAGGCCCCTCAAGAAAAATGGCGTACCCGTTAAGAGACGGGATTTTAGCCAAGTTGGGCCCATTTTCCCACCGGCATTTCACCGGGCCCTTTGGAAAACCGTTTGCCCTGAAAAGCGGCAAAAGGCCGTCCCTGAAACTATTGCCCGCCCCAATCGTCCAAATAAAGCAGGGTAGCTAAAGCCGTTCATCCTAGGAGGGAAACATGAAAAAGAACTGGATTAAAATCGCGGCTTTCACGGGTGTTTTGGCCATCAGCGCCATGCCGGTGGCCGTCATGGCCGACAGTGTTTCGGTGAATTTCAACATCGGCGCCGACGACCAGGCCCATTTCGACTTCCACGCGGGCAAGCGCCATTATCACCCCATGATCTGGAAGGCCGCCAAGGAACTCCAGCAGGCCAAGCATACGCTTTACGGCGCCGCCGATGACTTCCACGGCCACAAGATGGACGCCATCAACGCCATCAACGGGGCTTTGGACCAACTGCGTATCTGCGCGCAACGCTAAGAGGCTTCGGAATCAAAAAAAGCCGTCCCCATTTGGGGACGGCTTTTTTGTTTTAAAACCCGGGCCAACTTAAAACCCGAACTTCATCCCCGCGTCGAATTGGTTGGACGTCAGGTTCGTGCGGCCCAATTCCCCTTGGTAGCCCAGCGATAAGACGAGCTGGGGCGTAAAGGCCGTGTTGAGCGAGCCCCGCACCAGGAACCCGTCCTGGCCGATGGCCGGTCCCTCGACGCTGAAGTTGTCTCCCTGGCCGAACCCCGCTTGGACCACGCCGCCCTGATAGGCGAACTCATGTTCCCAGGAAGCCTGGGCCTCGGGCTCGAAGAAAATCCCCCCCACGTGAATCCGCGCTTGGGCGTGGAAGCTCGCCAAGCTCATGATCGAATCCTGGGATTGGTCGGGCATGACCAGCGTATCCACCGAGCCCTTTTCGGTGAAACCGTTGATCGCCACGTGGGTCCACTGGGCGGCCAAGGAAGGCCCCAGGGCCCAGTCCTTGCCTTTCCAGTCGTAGCCCCCGGTCAAGCGCCCGTCGACCTCAAAACCCTGGGTCTTGCCGCCCACATCCCCGTTATAGGTCTGGCGCTGGGAACTGTATTGATTGAGCCCGCCCACCACCAAAGCGTCCACATAAGCCCGGTTGGGGTGCCAGGTGCCGTAAAGGCCCACTTGGGCGCCCGTCTGGGTGATGGAACCGTTGGCGTTGAGCGAAATGTCCGATTCGCCGTAACCGGCCAAGAACCCCAAAGCCAATTGGCGGGAGACTTGGTAGTCGATGCCGGCCGCCGGAACCCCGTAGGAAGTGTCCCTGAAGCCCGGGGCGTTTTGCGTGCTGCCGACGTCGAAAAGCCCGCCGCCGCCGGAAAAAAAACCGCCCCAAACGCCGCCGCCATCCGAAGGCGAGGGGAGACGCACGATCATGGCCATCTCGTCGGCCACCGACAAGTTGCCGGCGAAACGGGCCGATTCCAGTGAAACCCGCCGGGCCGCCGGGGACGGCGCGTCCGGGCCTTCCCGAAGCTGGGCGAGGCGGTCCTCCACCTCGGAAGCCCGCAGGAGCGCGTTCTCAAAGGCCGATTGGTAAATCACGCTGAAGCTGGAAGGCGACAACTCGTCATAGGCGGTCCTGAGGCTCACCGCGTCCGACTGGCCGCCCAAGGCGAAAATCAGGTGCTCGAGGTCCGGCGCCAAATAGACCTTGTCCAGGTCCGCCGCGACGGCCTTTTGGTTGGGCGTGGCGGCCTCATCGGCGAACGAAAGGATGATGTTGGTGACCAACAAGGAATCCGGCTCATAGATGGGCAAGAGCCGCAGGGTCCCGCCGAAAGACTCCTGGATTTTCTGGAATCGGCCGCTCAAGCTGATTCCCGAGATCAACTCCGTGCCCGTGCCCCCAAGGACCGTGGTGGCTTGAAACCCTTGGCCCGCCTCCAGGTCCAAGGTCCCGCCGAGGGTGACTGCCCCGTTTACGTTGATGGCGTCCGCGCCGCTCAAGCCCGCGCCGTAAAAGGACAATTGGAGCGTGGTGCCGGCGGCTTGGACATAATTGCCGCCGACTTGAAGAAGGCCTTGGCTTCCCGTGGAGCTGGCCATGGAAAGTTCCCCGCCCGCGATCGTCACCGACCCCGAGCCCAGGTAGTTGAAGGAAGAAGCGGAGGTCACGCCCCCGGAAACCGTGAAGGGATCCCCTAGGACCAATTGGCCCTGTTCCAGCAGGGTCCCGCCCGTGTAAGTATTGGCGCCCCCCACTAAGGTCATGGCCCCGCTGCCCAATTTAACCAGCGACCCGCCGGCGTTCCCGTCGGAAATTTGGCCCGCGAAGCTCGTCGAAAGGTTGTTGGAACCCACGGCCAAGGCGCCCGCGCCGAGGGACACGAAACCGGCGCCCTCCATGGACCCCACCGTCACCGTGCCCGCCGCGCTGGAAGACAGGTCCATCGTCGAGGTCCCGCCGAGGATGAACCGGGCCGTGCCGCCCTGGGCCGTGTCGCTGAAGTCAACCGAACCGGTGCCGCTCAAGTTGAAGGTGGCGGTCCCGGCGGACGACTGGTCCTCGAAGGAAACCGCGCCGTTGTCCACCACCTGGGCGTTGCCCGCGGTGGATTGGCCGTTGAAAAGCATCAGCCCGCTGTTGGCCACGTTCTCAAAGCCCGCGCTGGCCTGGTCGATGTATTGCAGGGTTTTGGAAGCCTGCACGAAGACCCCGCCCGTGCCCAGGCTCCCCCCGGTGTCCAACACCAGGGTGCCGCCGCCCACCGTGGTGCCGCCCGAGTAACTGTTGGCGCCCGAAAGCGTCAGGGCCCCCGCGGAGCTGTTTTGGATGAGGCTTTCGGTGCCCGACAAACTGCCGCTGAAAGACCCGCTGCCCACCTGCAGCACGCTGCCCGCGCCCGTCACCACGATATCGCCGGCGCCGGTCAAGTCGCCGATGGAGGCCACCACCACGCCCACCGGACCCGTGGTGGCCTGGCCCGTGATCAGGTTCAAGGTGGAACCCGAGTCGATAAAGGCGTTTTGGAAACCTACTCCCACGCCGCCCGCCGCACCCCCCGAGGAGCCGCCATCGCCGCCCTTGAGGGTCAAATTGCCGTTCGTGGCCAAGGTGACCGACTGGGCCAAAACCAGGGCGCTGCCGCCGTTGCCGCCCGTGCCCGAGGCGCTGGAGCCGCCCGCGCCCGCGTCGAGCGCCAAGGAAGACTGCCCCTCCACGTCAATGGTCCCGATGGAAACCGCGGCGTTGCCCCCATTGCCGCCCGATCCCGAGGCGCTCGATCCCCCATTGCCGCCCAAAAGGGCCATGCCCGTCCCGTTGGTCAATTGCACGGCCGTCATGGTCAGGGCCGCGTTGCCCCCATTGCCGCCCGGTCCCGTGGTGCCCGTACCGCCCGCGCCGGCGTCCAGATTCAAATTGGAGGCCGAACCCGATTCTTGGATCGAAACCCCCTTGGCCGAAAGATTCCCGCCCGCGCCGCCCTGGGCCCCCTGCCCGCCGTTGCCACCCGTCAGGTTGACCGCGGCCCCCAGGGT
>DATKNU010000143.1:0-13218 GCA_035541195.1 bacterium | reverse complement strand
CCAAGGACGTGCTGGGAATTTTGGCGGACACCACCAACACCATTTGCCGAGGCGAGATCTCGGAGACCGGCAACCGTTTCAATGTGGGCCTGACGTTGGACGAGTATGAACTCATCGTCCGGGAAAAGACGGCTTGCCTCTTCGCGGCGTCCTGCCAGACGGGCGCGCTTTTGGCCGGCGCTTCGGCCGATGGGGTGAAACGCTTCGAGCGCTTCGGGATGGGCATCGGCATGGCGTTTCAAATCATCGACGACACCCTGGATTTTGTGGGGCGGGAAAAGCGGGTGGGCAAACCCGTCATGAGCGACCTGCGGGAAGGCAAGCTGACCCTGCCGGTTTTGATCTGCCTGAAGATGGCTTCCGCCGCCGAAAAGAAAAAAATCAAGACAATGATCCTGCGCAAGGTGAAGACCGCCGCGGATTTCAAGTTCCTCGAGTTCCTTTTGAAAAAATACGGCGCCATCCAAAAGTCCGTCGAACGGGCCCGGGAATGGGTGCGCGAGGCCCAGGAGGCGCTGGCTCCTTTAACGGAAAACCAAGCCAAGCGGCACCTTCTGGAGTTCGCCGACTTTTTGGTGCGACGGGACTTTTAGCCCCGCCTTTTCCCACGATGTTTTTCTTGATATTTCTGGGTGGGTCTGTTTAGATTGACCCGTTTACCCGGCCGTCATCCCCTCGAAAAGGACCGCGATGCTCGAACAATACGGCACTGTTCTTGTGTTTTTGGTGGCGGGTGTGTTCTTCATCCTGATGGCTTTCGTGACCGCCGCCTTGATCGGCGCCAACGGCCTGCTGGGGTACCAACAAGCCCACGACCTGGATGTCTTCGAGGACACTTATGAGAGCGGCGTCAACACCATCGGATCCTCCTGGGTGCGCTTCAACGTCAGCTTCTACCTCTTCGCCCTGCTGTTCCTCATTTTTGACATCGAGACGGTCTTTCTTTACCCCTGGGCCGTGACCTTCAAGAAAATGGGGTTGTTCGGTTTCGAGGAAATGATCGTCTTCATCGCCATCCTGTTGGTGGGTTTGGCCTACGCGTGGAAAACGGAGGCTTTGAAATGGGAGTAGAACTCAAGGGTTTAACCGGGTCCGACCTGCGGCAAATCGAGACCGAAAGCGCCATCCCAGGTCTTTGGACCCTGGAAAAAGCCGTGGGTTTCATCTTCAAGTGGGCCCGCAAAAATTCCCTTTGGCCCTTGCAGTTTGGCACCGCCTGTTGCGCCATCGAGATGATGGCCACGGCCTCGGGCCGTTATGACTTGGCCCGTTTCGGCGCCGAGGTCTTCCGTCCCTCGCCCCGGCAAGCCGATCTTTTGATCGCCGCCGGGACCATCACGGAAAAAATGGGATACGCGCTCAAGAAACTTTACGACCAAATGCCCAAGCCCAGCTGGGTGATCGCCATGGGCAGCTGCACCATCGCCGGCGGCCCCTACTATTACGATTCCTATACGGTGGTGAAGGGAATCGATTCTTTCATCCCGGTGGATGTCTATGTGCCCGGTTGCCCGCCCCGTCCCGAATCCTTGATTCACGGGTTGATGGCGATCCAAAAGAAAATCGAGGATGAGCCGATTTTCCGCCGCCGTCGGGTGGAATAAGCCGGGGGGATTCGGCTTTGTTTGGGGTTTCGCCGGTAAACGTTTTCGGGTCGTTTTACAAAATCGAGGGAGCCTTAAAGCCATGACGCTGGATGAGTTGAAGGCCAAGATCGAGGAGCGGTTCAAGGATTCGATCCTGACGGCCGTCTTGAGCGCCCAAAAAGAATTGATCGTCACGGTGAAGCCCGAGGCCTACCACGAGATGGCCGTGAGCCTGCGGGATGAGGAGGGTTTGGCCTTCCAGCACTTGTCCTGTTTGACGGCGGTGGATTACCCCAAAGAGAATAAAATCACCCTGGTCGACCATCTTTGGTCCTACCGCCACGGCCATCAAATGACCCTGAAGCTGGACTTGCCCCGGGATAATGCCCGGGTTCGGAGTGTGGAAGATGTTTGGAAGAGCGCCAATTGGCTGGAACGGGAAGTGTTCGATCTCTATGGGGTGACCTTTGAGGGGCACCCGGACCTTCGCCGAATCATGATGCCCGAGGATTACAAGAAACATCCTTTACGAAAGGATTTTTCCGATGACGGATTTATTGTTAAGCCAAATTAGGGCCGGCCAAGAGACCCAATTTGGCACGGATGAATACGTCGTCAATTTGGGCCCCCAACACCCTTCCACCCACGGCGTTTTACGCTTGGTGGTGCGCCTGGACGGGGAAACCGTGAAGGAAACCACGCCGGTTTTGGGTTACCTGCACCGTTCCATCGAGAAGATCTGCGAGAACCGCACCTATCCCCAATGCATCACTTACACCGACCGGGTGGATTACGTCTCGGCCATGAGCGTGAACTACGCCTTCGCCCAGGCCGTGGAAAAACTCATGGGGATTGAGGTCCCGGTCCGGGCCCAGTGGCTGCGCATGATCATGGTGGAGTTGCAGCGCATCGCCAGCCACTTGCTTTGGATGGGTTCCTTCGCCGGGGATTTGGGCGCCCTGACGCCGCTTCTGTACGGCATGCGGGAGCGGGAGCGCATCATCGACTTGTTTGAGATGACCTGCGGCCAGCGCTTGACCTACAACTATATCCGCATCGGCGGCGTGATGATCGACATCCTGCCCGAGTTCGTTCCCAAATGCCGGGCCTTCCTGGATTATTTCGAGGACCGCATCGACGAGTACGAGGGCCTTTTGACCTATAACCCCATCTTTTTGGAACGCACCAAGGGAGTGGGAGTCATTACCCCCGAGGTGGGCATCAATTGCGGCGTGACCGGGCCCGCGCTGCGCGGTTCGGGGGTTTCCTGCGACGTGCGCAAGAAACAGCCCTATCTCTTTTATGACCAAGTGAAGTTCGAGGAAGCCTTGGGGCAGGACGGGGATTGCTGGAGCCGTTACCGGGTGCGCATGGACGAATTGACCCAGTCGGTGTCCATCATCCGCCAATGCCTGGACCGATTGGAACCGGGGCCCATCGAGGCCAAGATGCCGCCGGTTTTGAAGGCGCCCGCCGGCGGGGAAGTCTACAGCCGCATTGAGTCCTCCCGGGGCGAGATGGGCGTCTACCTGGTGGGCGACGGCACGGCCAAGCCCTGGAAAGCCAAATTCCGCTGCGCCTCCTTCAACAACGTTTATCCCCTGGACCAATTGACCCGGGGCTGGAAACTGGCCGACATCATGGCGGTGTTGGGCAGCATGGATATGATCGTGCCTGAAGTGGACCGTTAACCTTGAAGGGATTTTGAGTCATGGGTGAAAAAATAGTCGGGATGGCCGCGGCCTTGTTGCACGGGCTTTACGGCTTCCTTCATCTCTCGGCCCTGGCGCCGGTCTTGGACACCGTCGTGGAGGCGGTGGTCATGTTCGCCTTCGTGGCGGTCTTTGTCATGTTCCTGGTTTGGATGGAGCGCAAGGTTTCGGCCCACATGCAAAGCCGCATCGGGCCCAACCGGGTCGGGCCCTTGGGGCTGCTGCAAACCCTGGCGGACGCCATTAAGCTGACCATTAAGGAAGACGTGAAACCCGTCAAGCGGGACAAGGTGCCTTATTTCATCGCGCCGATCGTGGCCTTCGTGGCCACTTTCATGGGGCTGGTGGTCATTCCCTTCGACAAGGGCGTGGTGGTGCAGGACCTGAACGTGGGCATCCTTTATGTCATCGCCATCACGGGGTTCACCGTGGTGGCCATCTTGACCGCGGGCTGGAGCTCCAACAATAAGTACGCGCTGTTGGGCGGCTTCCGCTCGGCGGCTCAAATCGTCAGTTATGAGATCCCTTTGGTGATGTCCTTGGTTCCGGTCATCATGGTGACGGGAACTTTAAGCCTCAAGTCCATCGTGGATTACCAAGCGCAGGCGGGTTATTGGTTTGTCTTGCCCCAACTGATGGCCTTCCTCATTTTCCTCACCTCGGCCACCGCGGAAGCCAACCGGGCGCCCTTCGACATCCCCGAGGCCGAATCCGAGCTCATCGGCGGGTTCCACACCGAGTATTCGGGCGTTAAGTTCGCCATGTTTTTCCTGGGCGAGTACATCGCCATGGTGGTGTCCGCCTCGGTGGCCACGGCGGTCTTTTTGGGGGGCTGGCTCGCCCCGCCCTTTTTGGGCTTCCTGCACCTGCCGGGTTTCGTTTGGTTCGTCCTGAAAATTTTGTTCATGATTTACCTGATCATGGCCTTCCGCTGGACCTTCCCGCGCCTGCGGGTGGACCAACTGATGGATTTCGGTTGGAAAGTTTTGATCCCCCTTTCCATCATCAATATCCTGGTGACGGGTTTCGTCATCCTGAAGGGATTGTGACATGGGCGTGATTCATTATTTCCTCGGCATCCTCAAAGGTTTCGGCAACCTCTTGGGCGGCTTGTCGGTGACCCTCCGCTATTTCTTCAAGAAGACCAACACCCAGCAGTACCCCGAGGAACGGCTCCCCTTGCCCGAGCGCAGCCGCAGCATGATCAAGCTCATTTATGACGGCGAGAAGGACATGTTCAACTGCGTGGCCTGCCTGATGTGCATGAAGGCCTGTCCCAACAGCTGCATCAAGTTGGAAGGCGTTCGCATGCCCGACGGCAAGCGCCGCATGACCACCTTCAAGCTGGATTTCTCCACCTGCATTTTTTGCGGCTATTGCGTGGAAGCCTGCGGCTTCGACGCCTTGACCTTCGTGTCCGAGGAATACGAGAACTCGGTTTATAAGCGTGGGAGCCTGCTCCAGGACGAGCAGGCCATGAAGTGGGTCCGTCCGGCGCATTTAAAGCCCGCCGAGCCCGCGCCGCCGGCGGGGGCCTGACCCATGGCCAACAATGTCTTTTACATCCTGGCGGGAATCTCGTTGCTGTCGGCCTTGATGGCCATGACTTTGCGTAATCTTTTTCACTGCGCCCTTTTTTGGGTGCTGGCCATGTTCGGGGTCGCCGGGGTTTTCCTTTATCTCGACTCGGAATTTTTGGCGGCCGTGCAGGTGATTATTTACGTGGGCGCGGTGACCGTTTTCATCTTCTTCGGCATCATGTTCACCCGCAATGTCATGGACGAGCGCATCAGCGTCATGAACGGCCAATTCGCCTTGGCGCTGATCGCGGCGGTGGGCTTCGCCTGGATCACGCACAAGGCCATCCAGGAATCCTCTTTCCGGGGTTTTGAGCATCCCCTGATTTTGACCCAAGAGGCCGCGCCGGACACGGGGAAGACCACCACCCTGGCCACATTGGTGAGCGGACCGGACGCCAGCTCCAACATGAGCGTGGAGAACTTGGCCGGCGATTTATTGCTGCCCGACCGGGGTTTCGCCTATGCCTTTGAGTTCGTCTCCATTCTCCTGTTGGCCGCCCTCATCGGCGCGATCGTGGTGGCCCGGAAGGAACCCTCGTGAGCACCGTCCCGCTGGCCCATTTCCTCTATTTCGCCCTGGCCCTCTTTTCGATCGGTTTGTTCGGCGTGTTGGCCCGCAAGAACGCCATTTCGGTGCTTTTGGGCGTGGAGATGATGCTCAATGCTGTCAACATCAACTACCTGGCCTTCGCCAAATATTGGAATTGGAACAGCCTGACCGGGCCGGTGTTCGTGATCTTCATCATCGCCGTGGGGGCGGCCGAGGTGGCCGTGGCCCTGGCGATCGTCATTTCGGTTTACCGCCAGTTCAAGAGCGCCAATGTGGACGAGGTCCACGCCCTCAAAGGTTGAGCCGCACCCGTCGTCCCATCTTGATGGAAGGAAAGGTCTCATGATCCAGTATTCCTGGCTGATTCCCGCCTTGCCGGCGCTGGCCTTCGTCCTGATCGCCCTTTTGACCAAGCGTTCCAAGGGCCTCTCGGCGTCTATTTCCATCGGCGTCATGGCGGTTTGCCTGGCCCTCTCGGTTTGCCTGTTCCTTCATTTGTTGGCCCTGGATCCGGCGGGTCGGGTTTTCGCCATGAACTGGACTTGGCTGTCGGTGCCGCCCTGGCAGGCCAATATGGGCGTTTTGATCGATCCCTTGAGCGTGAATATGCTCCTAGTGGTGACGCTGGTTTCGTTGTTGGTCCAGGTTTATTCCCTGGGATACCTGCAGGATGATGAGCGCTTATCCACTTATTATTCCTACCTCTCGCTTTTCACCGCCTCCATGCTGTTGCTGGTGGTCTCCACCAACTTCCTGCAGATTTTCGTCGGATGGGAATTGGTGGGCGTCAGCTCTTATCTTTTGGTGGGCTTCTGGTACTTCAAGCCCGAGGCCGCCGAGGCCGCCAAAAAGGCGTTCGTGGTGAACCGCATCGGCGACGTGGGGTTCCTCATGGGCGTGGCCGCCATCGGGATGACCTTCAATAATTTCGACTTCACCCAGGTGGAAGCCCTGGTGACCCAGGGGGTGGCCCATGGCACCTACACCTCCGGGTTTGTTTCCATCCTGGCCCTGCTTCTTTTCTGCGGCGCGGTGGGGAAGAGCGCCCAATTTCCCCTGCACGTGTGGTTGCCGGACGCGATGGAAGGCCCCACGCCGGTCTCGGCCCTCATCCACGCCGCCACCATGGTGGCGGCGGGCGTTTACATGGTGGCCCGCACCTTCCCGCTCTTTTCGGCCGACTTGCACGCCATGACGGTGGTGGCTTACGTAGGGGGCTTCACGGCGCTTTTTGCGGCCTCCATCGCCCTGACCCAGGACGACATCAAACGCATCCTGGCTTATTCGACGCTCTCCCAATTGGGTTATATGATGCTGGCCCTGGGCGCGGGCGGTTATACGGCGGGCATGTTCCACCTGACCACCCACGCCTGCTTCAAGGCGCTCTTGTTCCTGGGGGCGGGCAGCGTGATCCACGCCGTCCATTCCAACGACATTTGGAAAATGGGCGCTTTGATGAAGCCCATGCGGGTCACCGGGGTCACCTTCCTCATCGCCGCGCTGGCCATCTCGGGGGTCCCCCCGCTGGCCGGCTTTTGGTCGAAGGATGAGATCTTCGCGGCCGTCCGGGACAGTTCGGTCCCGGGCCACCAATGGCTTTTGGCGGCGGCCGTCTTTACGGCCTTCCTCACGGCCTTCTACATGTTCCGGCTTTTTTTCGTGGTTTTCCTCGGTGAGGCCCGGTCCCCCCAGGCGGCCCACGAGTCGCCCAAGGTCATGACCGTGCCTCTCTTGATTTTGGCGGTGCTCTCCATTTCGGCGGGTTGGCTCAATTGGCCCGGCTGGGACGCTTTCTCTCGGTTCGTCTACGAGGGCCCCGCGCCCCACCCGGAGAGCTTCGACGGCGTTTTGGCGCTTTTTTCCAGCTTGGTGGCCTTGGCGGGTCTCACGCTCTCGGGCCTTTTTTACTATTGGAAGGTCTTTTCGGCCCAGAAAGCCGCCGATCGCTTCCACCCCCTTTACCTGCTTTTGAAGAACAAATACTACGTCGACGAGTTCTATGGCTGGTTGGTGCGCAAATTCACGTGGGGCTTGGCGTCCTTGTTTGACTGGTTGGACCGCCAAGTCATTGATGGGGGATTGGTGGACGGCTTGGGTCGCCTGACCCAAGACCTGGGAGGGCTGTTGCGATTCACCCAGACCGGCTCGGTCCAAAATTACGCCTTGGTCATCCTGGCGGCCGTGGCGGTCATTTATTTATGCGTGAGCTTTTAATTCAAGCGAGGGACAACGAATGATTTCCATCCTCACCGTGAGCCTGGTGCCGTTGGCCTTGGGGCTCTTCCTTTTCCACTCGGAGGCCCTCGGGCCCAACGCCTTGCCGCTATTGTCCACCTACATGGCCTTGCCGTTGGTAGCGGCCTTGGCCAGCTTTTGGGCCCCGGCGCGCTTGGCCCGCTGGGCGACGCTTTTCTTCGCCTCGGCCCAATTGGGCTTGGCCTTGAAGATCTTCTGCCTTTACCAGACGGCCTTGGGCGGCTATCAATTCACCGAGCAATTTCCCGGGTTGGAGGGTTTGGGGCTTCATTACGCCCTGGGGGTGGACGGCTTGAGCGCGCCGCTGCTCATTCTGGTGTCGGCGGTTTATTGGGCGGGCGTGCTGGCCTCTTGGGATTCCCCCGCGCGGCCCAAGGAATATTTCGCATTCTTCTCGCTCATGACCGCCGGGGCCGCGGGGGCTTTCCTGAGCCTGGACCTCTTCTTTTTCTTCCTCTTCTATGAGCTCGACATCCTGCCCATGTTCCTGCTCATCGGCATTTGGGGAAGCGGGCGTAAACAATATGCGGCCACCAAGTTCGCCCTGTACCTAGTGGGCGGCTCGGCCTTGATCCTGGTGGGTTTCTTGGCGCTTCATTTCGCCTCGGGCATCAACAGCTTCGATATCCGGGTCTTGGGGGACCTCGCCCAGACGGGTTTCAGCCCGGCCTTCCAAAATTTCTGGTTCCCGGTTTTGGGGGTGGGATTCGGGGTTTTGTTGGCCCTGATCCCTTTCCACACCTGGTCGCCGGACGCCTATGCCTCGGCTCCCACGGCGGCTTCCATGATGAACGCCGGGGTCTTGAAGACCCTGGGCGGCTATGGGCTGCTTCGGGTGGCGCTGCCGGCTTTACCCGACGGGGCCAAGCATTGGTTGCCCCTCTTCGCCGTTTTGGCGGTCCTCAATATGCTTTACGCCTCACTGGTGGCTTTGCGGCAAAAGGACATCAAATACGTCGTGGCTTATTCCTCGGTGGCCCACTGCGGTTATTTGGTCCTGGGGATTTGTACCTTGGAGGCCACGGGCTTCAGCGGCGCGGCCCTTCAGATGGTTTCCCAGGGGCTCTTGACGGCTTTCGCTTTCGGACTGGTGGGGCTCATCGAGAACCGCACGGGCACCCGGCAGTGGGAACAGCTGGGCGGGCTTTCGGCACTGGCGCCGGTCTTGGGAGGGCTTTTCATGCTCAACACCATGGCCAACGTGGGACTGCCGGGTTTCAGCAGCTTCGTGGCCGAGTTCATGGTTTTTTTGGGGGCCTTCCGCAGCGGTTTTGAGGGCGGGTTCGCGATCCTCAAGATCCTCTTTCCCATCGCCGTCACGGCCATCGTAATCGGGGCGGTTTATTACCTAAGGTTGATGCAAAACGTCTTTTTCGGGCCGGTGCGCCGGCCCACCGAGGGGCCTTTCGTGGATCTCCGGTCCCGTGAAATCCTGCCGCTGGTTTTATTGTTGGTCTTGTCGTTGGCCATCGGGCTTTATCCCAAGCCCTGGGCGGACATGGTGAATTCAAGCCTGGTGCCCTTGATCGACCACCTGGGAGGGTTTAAGTGATCGAGTTCTCCGCTTTTCAAACCGAAATTTGGCTCATCGCCACGGCCCTGTTGATCATTGGCGTGGGTTTGTTCCTGCCGGGGCAAAAGAAGGCGATGGATTGGCTCGCGCTCTTGGGCGTCTTGGGGGCGCTCCTCACCCTGCCCTGCTCGGGAAGCCGCTGTGGCGCGGTGGTTTGCGCCATGCCCCCGGAGGCCTTCCATGGCTTCTTGCGGGTGGACGGCTTGGCGGTTTTCTTCAAGGGCCTCATCCTTTTGGGGACGTTCCTGGCCTTGGTGGCCAGCTTCCGTTATTTGGACAGCCAGGCGGTTAGGCACCGCTCCGAATTCCTGGCCATCCTGCTTTTCTCAGCCGCGGGCGCCACCAGCCTGGCGGGCTCCCAGGAACTCATCACCCTCTATGTGTCGTTGGAAACCTTGACCATCAGCAGCTTCCTTTTGGCGGCCTTCCTGAAAAAGGACAAGGCCAGCAATGAGGCGGGGTTGAAGTATTTGCTCTTGGGCGCCTTTTCCTCGGCTTTATTGTTGTTCGGCTTCTCTTATCTTTACGGTTTGACCGGCACCACGGTGATCGCCGAGATGGGGAAGAGCCTCCTGGCCCAACCCTCCAGTGCGATCGAGGTATTGGCGGTGATTTTGGTCGTGGCGGGCCTGGCCTTCAAAATCTCCCTGGCCCCTTTCCACATGTGGACCCCCGACGTCTATGAGGGCGCGCCCTTGCCGGTGACGGCCTACCTGTCGGTGGTTTCCAAGATCGCGGGCTTCGCCGCCCTGGCCCGGATTTTTTGGGTGGGCTTGACCGCCCCGGCCCTGCTTCCCGTTTGGACGGGACTTTTCGCCGTTCTGGCGGCCTTGAGCATGATCCTTGGAAATTTGGAAGCCCTGCCCCAAACCAACCTGAAGCGCCTGATGGGTTATTCCTCCATCGCCCAAGCCGGTTATCTGGTCACGGGACTCTTGGCGGGGGGAACCTTGGGGATCGGCGCCCTGCTCTTTTACTTGGCCGCTTACCTTTTCGCCAATCTGGGCGTCTTCTTGGTGGCCGCGGTGGTCTCCTCCAAAACGGGCGGCGAGCGGATCGTCGATTACGCCGGATTGTGGAAAAGGGAGCCCTTCCTGGCCGCGGTTTTGACCGCCGGACTTTTCTCCCTGGCGGGACTTCCGCCTTTCGCGGGCTTCGCCGGCAAATGGTTTCTCTTCAGCGCGGCGGTCGCCAAGGGCTATACCTGGTTGGCCTTGTTGGGGGTCCTCTTCAGCGCGGTCTCGCTTTACTACTACCTGCAAATTGTCCGCCAGGCCCTTTTGGCCGAGCCCAAGGATCCTTCCCCCATTGAGGCCGGCTTATTGGAAAAATGCGTGCTGGGTTTTTGCCTGATGGCCATCGTCCTCTTCGGTTTTTGGCCCACGCCCATCGCCCAATGGGCCCAAAGCGCCGCTTCGTCCCTTTTTTAAGGCCGGTGAAACAAGCGGGCCCAAGGGTGGGGCATAGCTAGAAAACCAACCAACCCCCGGCTAGGATAGCCGGGGGTTTTTCTTTTCGACGGTCACCATCCGGAGGCATTATGAAAGGCTTGGATATCCTGTTGGGTTTGGCCGTGGCGGCCTATGGCCTGGGCGCCGCCCAGGCCTTCCGCTATTTGGCTTATTTGGACCCGGCCCTGGAAGCCTCGGCCTTCCGTTGGCTGACCTGGGGGATTGGGTTGCAGGCCGTTTTCCTGGCGGCCTTGGGAGGGAGCCAAGGGTACACCCCGGTTACCAACCTGTCGGAGATATTGTCGGTGCTGGCTTTTTCCTTGGGCGTGGCTTTAGCCCTGGGCCGGTCGAAGGTTTCGGCGCCTTTGCTGAGCGTCCTCTTCTTGCCTTTCATTTTCCTGTTGTCGGTTTTTTCCCTGGTGGCGGCGGCCAAGGGCCAAGGCCCCATGTCGTCGCTTTTGACCGAGCCCCTGATCGCCCTCCACATCTTCCTCACGCTGTTGGGTTATTCCTTCTTCACCTTGGGTTTCGGGGTGGGAGTCACCTATTGGCTCCAGGAAAGCCAGATCAAGCGGCACCAACTGCGCAAGTGGGCGAACCACCTGCCCGCCTTGGACTCGCTGGAAGGGCTCACGGTTTTTTTCACCGGGTGGGGCTTCCTTTTATGGGCCGCCGGTCTTTTCATGGGGATCTTCCAGGCCCTCAAGGTTTGGGGCGGGATTCCTTGCTCGGACCCGAAGATCCTGGGGTCCTTCTCGGTGCTCCTCATCTACGCGGCTTTTTTCCTGGGCCGTTGGGGGTTGGGCCTCCGGGGTAAAAAAACCATGGTGCTGGTCTTGGCCGGTTATTTCCTGGCCCTCTTCACTTTTCTGGGGGTCCAGGTCTTCCTGAATTCCCGGCATGTCTATTAAGGCGGGCACCGGCCAATGAAATTCCAGGTTTTCGGCCTCAACCACGCCACCGCGCCGGTTTCCATCCGGGAGAAATACGCCCTGGCGCCGGACGCCGTGAAGGCTTTCTTGCGGGATTTGAAGGCCCTGGCGCCCGAGGCCGCCTTCTTGTCCACCTGCAACCGGGTGGAATTTTATTTCCTGGCCGAACCCGCCGCCGAGGTGACGGCGCTTATCCGCAAAAAACTGCAAGCCTATCACCGCCTTTCCCCGGCGGAGGCCCGCAAGTATTTTTACCGGCACGAAGATTTGGAGGCCTTCCGCCATTTGTTCCGGGTGGCGGCCTCGTTGGATTCCATGGTGGTGGGGGAGTCCCAAATCCTGGGCCAGGTGAAGGAAGCCTTCCGTTTCTCGGTGGAAGCCGGGATGGCGGGGTCCACCCTGACGGGCATCTTCAACCGGGCTTTTTCGGCGGCTAAAACCGTGCGCAGCCAGACCGAGATCGCCCGCATGCCGGTGAGCGTTTCCAGCGTGGCGGTGAGCTTGGCGGGTAAGATTTTCGGGGACCTGGCCCAGAAAAAGGTGCTGCTCTTGGGCGCGGGTGAGATGAGCGAACTGACCGCCAAATACCTGGCGGGGGAGGGGGTCGCGGATTTTTGGGTGGCCAACCGCACCCTGGAAAAGGCCAAGGCCTTGGCCGCCAAGCTCAAGGGGCAGGGCCTTTCCCTGGATCAAGGCATCGCCCAAATGGGGGAAGCGGACATCGTGTTGACGTCCCTGCAGGTGGAACGGGCGCTGGTGGGCGCCCCGGACGTTGAGGCCGCCATGCGCTCGCGCAAGGGCAAGCCCCTTTTCATCATCGACTTGGGCGTACCCCGCAACGTGGACGCCGAGGCGGGCCGCCAGGCCCAAGTCTACCTTTACAACATCGACGACCTTTCGGCGGTGGCCCAGAGCAACCAACAGGAGCGCCAAAAGGCCATGGCGGCCGCCGACGAGATCTTAAGCCGGGAAATCGACGGGCTCTGCTCCTGGTTGAACAACTTGGAACTGGTTCCCACCATCGTGCGGCTGAAGGAACGTTTTGAGAGCGTCCGCCAGGAGGAATGGGACGATTTCTCCAAGCGGCTGGCCCATTTGGACGAAAAGGACCGGGCCCTGGTGGAGCGTTTGAGCCGGGACCTGGCGGCCCATCTTTTGCACGCCCCCTTGGTGACCCTCAAGAACCTCCCGGACGCGCGGGAGCGGTTCGAATACGCCAAGATGCTCAACGACCTTTTCGGGCTTTGGAAAGGCCCGGAGGAGTGAGCCTGTCCCCCTTCTTATTGGGTACCCGAGGAAGCGCCTTGGCGCTGGCCCAGGCCGAGCAGGTCCGGGTTCAGATCGCCGCTTTGGCGGCCCCCCAAACCGTCGCGCTTGAAATCATCAAGACCACCGGTGACCGCTTTTCAGCCTCCCTGGCCCCCGATGAAAGCCTGGATCCCTCAGTCCAAGGCCTCTTCACCCGGGAGTTGGATGAGGCCTTGCTGGCGGGCCGTATCCGGGCCGCGATCCATAGTTTGAAGGATGTGCCCACGGTTTTGGCGCCGGGCCTGCGCTATGGGGCCTTTCTCAAGCGCG
>DATKNU010000142.1:0-6640 GCA_035541195.1 bacterium | reverse complement strand
ATTTCGGGGTCCTCGTCCCGGGGTTCGCCTTCGCGGCTTATGGGCCTTTGGCGGGACTTTCCAAGGACCTCTGGGCGGCCTTTTTGATCATCGGCATTTTCTTTTGGACCGCCCGGCAGGTCGGGGTCAAGGCGCCCAAGCCGCCCGCGGATTTTCTTCCACCCCCCGCGCCCTGGATTTGGGCCGCGCTGGCTTTGGCGGCCCTCCTGACGCGGTTTTGGGATTTAGCGGGTTTTGAGGCCTGGCCCGGCGGCGACGAGTCGCTTCAGGGCTACTTGGCCCAGGATTTGGCCCGGCACTGGGCTTGGCATTTTTTTTATACCTCGGGCCAACACCCGCCCCTCCTCATTTGGTGCCTGTCGGTTTTTTTCCGGTTTTTCCCCTCCGCCTTTTGGGGCCTTTGGTTCCTGCCGGCCCTGCTCTCGTTTTTGGCCTGGGGTTTGTCCTACGCCGCGGCCCGGCCCTATTTTTCCCGCACGAGCTCCTTGTTGTTCAGCCTGTTGATGGCCTTCGGATTTTGGCCCCTGCTTTACGGGCGTTTTTGTGTCCAGGGCGTTTGGGTTCCCTTGTTCGAATTGGGGGCTTTTTATGGCTTGGGGCTTTTACGCCAGGAAAAATCCCCGGCCCGCCGCCGTGGGCTCGCCGCCGCGCTGGGCCTTTGGACGGGAATCGGCACCTGGACCTTTACAGCCTGGTTTTTCGTCGTTCTGGCGTTGGGGTTGTTGGTGGCGGCGGGGTTCAAATCCGCCCGTCGACCGGACTGGACTGCCTTGGGTTGGGGCCTGTTCTTTTTCGCCTTGGGCGTCGCCCCTTGGGTTTGGGCCTGCGCGAGTGAGGGGTTCGGCGGCTATCTTTTGAGCGTTTCCCCTTGGGGCCCCTATTTCTCGCCGATCCATCAATTGGGAATTTCAGCCTCTTACCTGAGCAGTCTTTTCATGGGTCCTTTGGCGGGCCCGGCGGGCTTCGGGCCGGTTTGGGGCGGCGTCCTGAACCCCCTGGTGGCGGCCTTTGGGGCGGTGGGGATCCTGGAAATGGCCAGGCGCCGGAAGGAGCCGTCGGTTCAGGGCTGGGCCCTTTGCTTTGTGCTCTTCGCGGCTCCGGGGTTCCTTTCGTCCGACCATGTGGAAATGTTCCGCGTCATCGCGCTGATGCCCCTGGTTTTGATCGCGGCGGCCTTGGGCATCCACCGTTTATCGGCGGGGCTGCCCGGGCCCCGGCGTTGGTTTTTATTGGCCTTGGCGGGGGTTCTTTCCCTGGGATGGGATGGGATCCATTTGATGAAGGTCCATCAGCCCGGCTGGCCCGCCGCGAAGGCCCGGGCATTGAACGACGAGAATTACCGGGCTTTCCAGATCCTGAAGGCCCAAGCGGCCCAAGCGGGCCCGGGGGTCCTCTTCACCGACTTTCTGCTCCTGTCCCACGGCCACAGCTTGGCTGCCATGACTTATGGTTTCAACGCCGCTGAAAACCCCGGGCTCGACCCGCGGAGGGCCCGTTGGGCGGGAATCATCGCCAATGTCAATTATGGGCCCTTCTTGACCCGGCGCTTCCCGGGCCTCAAATGGATTCCGGTGGGACAAGACCTTTCGGCCGACGGGGGTTTGGCCGTGGGGCTTCTCCCGCTGGGGCCCGGTGTTTCCTTCCCGTTGGATTCTTGGTTGGCGGCAGGCCTTTATTTTCACGGCCTCTCGGTGGAATCCGAGCGGATTCTCAACGACCCGGTCCTTTACGCGCGTTCGACGCGGGCGCTTGCGGAAGGCGAGAAGGGGATGGAAGGCGATCCCTTCTTGGAGTCCCTCTTTGGCGAGTGGCGGGCCCAGTATCATTACGCGCCGCGCGGTTATGGGATGAATGCTTGGATCCTCCGGCAGACGGTTCAAAAGGGTTATCCGGCGGCCCATCTTTATTTCAAACTGGGGAATTTCCTCTGGCTGGACGGGCAAATCCCAGAAGCGCGGGCGGCCTACGCCGAGGCGAACCGGCGCGCCCCCGGACAAACCCAAGCGGCCCAAGCTTTGGCCTTGTTGGGGGGCGGGCCTTGAGGCTAAAGTAAGGGCTCTTCAAAGGCTTTTATGCCGTTCCATTTTATGACCGGGGCATTATTCCATGAATGAAATGCTGGCCGCCTTGATCCTTTTCACGCTTATGACTTTGGCCTTGGCCCGTTGTTGGCGTTACTTTTGGTGCACTTCGCCCGACGTGGCGCTGGTGCGCAAGCTGGAACCTTGGTATTGGTTCATCTTCCTGAACCTGGTCTTAAGCATCTTCAGCAGCAATTTCGAGTTTTCCTACATCCCCCTGGCCGCCTTGCTCCAGATCGCGCTCAGCGCCTGGTTCGCGGTCACCATGCGCTGGATCACGCTCTCCTGCCCGCATGAACACGTGGTTTCCCAAAGGGTTTGGGTGGACGCCGAACGCAACCTCAAATTCTGCTACCGCTGCGGCACCCGGATGCCCTGGAGCGCGGAAGCCACCGAGCTGAAGGACAGCTCCTGGCAGATCCACTTCTTCCATATCCCGCCCCACTTGTTTGAGTACGCGGTCTTTTGGGTGGCCCAATCGGTCATCTTCATCATCCTGCTCTTCCTCACCCTGCACGCGCTCAAACGCGCGGGGGCCCAGGAAATCGCCGCCGCCCTGGCCGTGATGCTGGTCGTCGGGGCCCCGGTGGGGCTCTATTACTGGAACCGTTTCAAACGCTACTTGCTCGAGGACAAGGGCCATCTTTGGATGGACGAATTCAAGCGGTCGATGATTTTTTGGGGATTGATCCTGGCGGGGCTGGTGGCCCTGGCCCGGCTCCACTAGCCCGGCATGGCCGCCCGCGCGGAATGGGTCGCGAAGAACGCCGAGGAACGCCGCCGCCTGGCGTCCCTCATCACGCATTTGACGCCCGAGCAATTGGCCTTGGCCCTGCCCAATGGTTGGACCGTGGCGACGGCCTTGGTCCACCTGGCCTTTTGGGACTTAAGGCAGGCGGCCCTCTTGAGGCGTTTTGTCGAGGAAGGCGTGAAGCCGGGCTCCTTGGACGCCGAGGCCGTCAATGAGCCCTTGAGCCAAATCGCCGAGATCTTGCCCCCGGAAGCCGCCGTGGCCCTGGCCCTGGACGCCGCCGAGACCACCGACCAAGCCGTGGCGGACCTCACGGAAGACCAGGTGGAAGCGCTCCGCCAATTGGGTTTTGAGCGGAACCTCAAGCGGTACCTTCACCGCCAAAACCACCTGGATAAGATTGAGAAGGTTTTGAAGCCCGGGGGCGCTAAAGGCGCCTGAGGTCCAGGGTATGGGGGAAATCAGGATTGGTTTCTTCCGGGGGAACGGCGGCTTTCCCGCTGACGCGGCTTAAGGGCTCAAAACGGGCCTTCCAGCGGCTTTCGGCTTCTTCCTCGTTCACGGGCATCCGTTCATAACTGCGCCCGCCCGGGTGGAAGGTATGCAGCAAGCACCCGCCCAAGGAAATCCCGCGGATCGGATCCAAGAGGTCCAGTTCCAGGGTCTGGGTCGCCGGGATGTCCGCGTAAAGCGACGAGGGTTGGTCCCAGGCCTTGTATCGGATCCCGGCCACTTGAAGCCCCGGGGTTTGGGTGGATTGCAGGGGGACCCGCCGCCCGTTGCAGGAAAGCACCCAGCCCTCGGGCGCGTCCCTCAAGAGCACTTGCACCCTTTCGGTGGAGGCGTCAATGGCCCGGCTGGTCGCGCCCCCGATCTGTTCCTCGCCCAAGACGGGCCAGGGTTCCAGGGCCGTGCGCAGCTCCAGTTCGGCCCCCTCGATGACGGTTTTTCCGCAAAGGGGAAAGCGGAAGTTGTAGTGGGCCCGGAACCATTCGGGATCAAAGGCCATGCCTTCGCGCTTGAGGTCTTCCAAAATGTCCAACAAGTCCTGCCACAGATACCAGGGCAACATGAAACGGTCGTTCAAGGCCGTGCCCCAGCGCGTCAGCTTGCCCGGGAGGGGCGATCGGTAAAGCCGGACCAGGAGCGCGCGCACCAGCAAAATTTGAAGCAGCGCCATGCGGGGATGGGGCGCCATCTCGAAGGCCCGAAGCTCCAAGAGGCCCTGCCGTCCCCGGGTGGAGTCGGGGCTATAGAGCTTGTCGATGCAAAATTCCGCCCGGTGGGTGTTGCCGCTCACGTCCACCAAGAGATGCCGAAAGAGCCGGTCGAGCCGCCAGAAGGGCAGGGGGCCTTCCGCCGGGATCCGGCGCATGGCGTTTTCCAACTCGTAAAGCGCGTCGTGGCGGGCCTCGTCGGGCCGGGGCGCCTGGCTGGTGGGCCCCACGAACAGCGACGAGAAAAAATAAGAGAGGCTGGGGTGGCGCTGCCAATAAGCGATCATGGCCGGGAGCAGGCGGGGCTCGCGGAAAAAGGGGCTTTGGTCGGGGAGGGCCGCGCCCAGCACCAAGTGGCTGCCGCCGCCCGACCCCACGGGCCTGCCGTTGATGGTGAATTTGACCGCCGAAAGCCCCGCCTGCCTGGCTTGCTCATAAAGAATCTCGGTGTTGGCCTTCAACTCGGCCCAATTGGCGGCCGGGTGGATGTTCACTTCCAGGACGCCGGGGTCCGGCGTGATGCGGAAATTGAGCAGCCGCGGGTCCGCCGGGGGCTCGTAACCTTCCAGGACCAGGCTTAAGTGCAGGGCGCCCGCGGCGCCTTCGATCCTCGCGACCAATTCGAGGAAATGCTCCAGGCGGGAAAGGGGCGGTAAGAAGACGTGCAATTGGCCGTTTCGTAGTTGCACCCCCAAAGCCGTGCGCACGGCGCCCTTGGCGTCCCGTCCCTTGGGGGCGCCGTCCTTCACCTGGGGATTGAGCTTTTGGCGGGGCAAGAGGGGTTCTATTTCCTGGAAAGGGTCCTGGGGCAGGGGCGTGGGCTCCAAAGGTTTATCAAAGACGATGGAATCCAGGGGCAGGCGATAGCCCAGGGGGGAATCGCCGGGAACCAAGGTCAGCCGGTCGGTGGTGAAGCGCCAAGCCTCACTGACCCAGTTGTCTTGGGCCAGGCTGAAGGTGAGGGGCAAGACCCAACCGGCGGGAAGCGCCCCCTCGGCCTTGGGGCCGCGGTTGGCCTTGGGTTGGACGGGCTTGCCGGCGGCGCCGCTGGTCCCGGCCTTGGCGGGGACCGGCGAAGCGGCGGCGCTTTCATAAGCCGGAAAAACCCGCGAAGGGGAAAGCCCCAGGTCTTGGGCCAACTTCACGGCCAGCGCTTGGGCGGCGTTGGCGGGAACCCGGCCTTCGGTGGAAGGGTCGGCCAAGAGGGCCTGGTTCACCCAAACCGGTTCCCCGTCCTTGCGCCAAAAACTGTTGAGCGACCAGCGGGGCAAGGGCTCGCCGCCATACCACTTGCCTTGGCCCGTCTGGGCCACCGAACCCGGCGAGAATTGTTTGCGAAGCCTGGAGAGCAGGTCCCAGCCCTTGCTTAATTTTTCGGCGCCCAGAGCCCCGGTCTGCCATTGAAGGTCGTCGCGGTTCGAGGCCGACACGAAGGTGGGCTCGCCCCCCAGGGTCAATCCGGCGCCCAGTTCCTCCAGCCGCCGATCGACGGTTTGGCCCAGCGCGTCCAAGGCCGCCCACTGATCGTCGGTCATGGGCTTGCCGGCCCGGGGCGGGTCCGAAACCCGCCGCACGCTCATGAGGTGTTCCAACGCGCTTTCACAGGGGTCCACGGTGCCGCTGATGGGCGCGGCGTTGACCGGATGGGGCGTGCAGCTCAAGGGGATGTGTCCCTCGCCGGCGAAAAGCCCGGAGGTCGGGTCCATCCCCACCCAGCCCGCGCCGGGGATATAAGCCTCCACCCAGGCGTGCGGGTCCGTGAAATCCATCTCGGGGCCCGAGGGACCGGTCACGGGTTTCTCGTCGGCCACCAGTTGGATCAGGTAGCCCGAGGCGAAACGCGAAGCGACCCCCAAGTGCCGCAAGGCCTGGCAGGCCAGCCACGCCAGGTCCCGGCAAGAACCGCTGAGCAACTGAAGGGTTTCCTCGGGGGATTGGACGCCGGGTTCCAAGCGCACCAGGTAACGGCTCTGGCGGTTGATGGTTTGGTTGACGGTGGAAAGCAGGTCGATGATATGGCGTTTCTTGCGGCCGATACCCGCGACGAACTTCATCAGATGCGGCCCCTTTTCGGTGGCGGTGAGATAGGGCCGCAGGTCCGCGGCCAGCGACTTTTCATACTTGAAGGGGAAGTGGAGATAGTCGTTTTCGATGAAGAAATCGAAGGGGTTGACGCGCTCCAGCGAGGCCCGCAGGCCCACCTTCACCTCGAATTGCTCGGTGGGTTCGGGGAAGACCGCCCGGGCCTGGAAATTGCCGAAGGGATCCTGCTGCCAGTTCAAAAAGTGGTTTTTCGGGGTGATATTCAGCGAATAGGACAGGATGGGGGTGCGGCAATGGGCGGCGGGTTTGAGGCGGATGACCTGGGGTCCGAGGCGCACGCCACGGCTGTAACGGTACCGGGTGATGTGTTCCAGGAGGACTTGGGTCGCCATATTTTTTCGATTATGGGGGGTTTGCGCTTGGGGTTTCAATAGGTAGAATGGCTTTATGTCCAACTTCTTCTCATTGTCCTTCGACAATGTGGCTTCCCCGGCGCTTCGCTTGAAGCCCTCGGCCGAAGGCAACCCCGCGTTGGACTGGGGTTTGGT
>DATKNU010000141.1:0-2595 GCA_035541195.1 bacterium | reverse complement strand
GAGGTGGAAGTCCACCCGGGCCGGGCCCGTCAAGGCCAGCCCCGAGGGCATGGCCGACAAGTTGGGAATGAGCCCCGAGAATTTGAGCATGTCCAACGACGCCGAGCCGTCCAGGTTGGGCGCGTAATTGCCCGTCAGGTTCTGGACGCCGCCCGCCACGTTGAAGGTCAGGTCGTTCACCGACCCCTTGATGTCCAGTTCCTTGAGGGTTTGGCTGGCCAGGAAATAGCGCAACGACCCGCCCACCACCAAGTGATAGGCCGTCTTGTTGTAAACCATGGGCGCGTCCAGCTCAAAGGAGGTCTTGGCCCCCACCATGGAAATATCGCGTACCGTCAGGTTGAGGTCCTTGAGGTCCGACCGCTGGGCGGGCGCTTGGCTCTCGTCCAGGTAGGTCATCTGGCCATGGACGATCTTCACGCTGTCCACCGAAACCAGCAAAGCGCCCTTGGAAGGGGCCGGGGCCGTTTCCCCCGCCCAAGCGGGAGAGGCGAAAAAGAAACCCGCCTGGGGCGCCGGGTCCTGTTCGGGCAAGGCCGCCCGGCGGCGCTTGGCCGGCAGGGCTTTCTTGGGCTTCGGGTCGGGCGCAGGAGCGGCCTCGCCGGTCATGTCGCTGAAGTTGAACTGGCCCCCGGCCCTTTTTTCCACCAGCACTTGGAAGTCCTTGAGCTCAATCTGGCCCAGCGAGACTTGGCCCCAAAGCAGGGGGAACAGGTGGTAGGAAATCGAAATGTCCCCCGCGGTCAAAAAGGGGCCCGGGGCCCAGCCCGCTCGGTTCGAAACCGACAGTTGGGTGATCTCAAAACCGCTGAAAACGTTGAAATGGACGTCCCCAATGGAAACCTTACGGTTGAGGGTTTGGGATAATTTATCGGTCGCGAGGGCTTTTAATTTGGCGGGGGGAAACTTGATGGGAATGATGATGGCCGCGGCCGCCATCAAAAGAATCAGAAGGGCCAGGAAGGACCCTCCCGCGACGAGAACAACTTTAAAAAACTTACGCATGAATCGGCCCTCCCGGGAATTCCTTGAATAAGGGCCCTAGTTTAACAGGAACCCCCTGGGAGTTGGACCAATCCTTTTATTTTTTCAAAGCCACCTTGGCCTTTTCGGTCAGCGCGAAAGCCTCGTCTTTTTTCGCCTCCACCTTCTCTTTCGCGGGCGCGGTCCCTGTCGGAGGCAAAGCAGCGGCAGTGGAAGCACTCCCCGTCGGGGTCGGCGCCTTGGCGGCCGGCTTATCCGCCGGAATCAGGCCCGCCTTTTCCTTCACCTGCTTCTCGATCTTGCCGGCAATTTCGGCGTTTTCCTTTAAAAAGTTCTTGGCCGCGTCCCGGCCCTGGCCCAACTTCACCTCGCCATAGCTCAACCAGGTGCCGCTCTTGTCCAGGATCCCCATTTCCAGGGCCACGTCAATGAGGCTGCCTTCCCGGGAAATCCCTTGGCCGAAGATGATGTCAAAGAAAGCCTCTTTGAAGGGCTGGGCGGTCTTGTTCTTGACGACCTTGACCTTCACTTTGTTGCCGATGTTGGCGTCGCCGTTTTTGATGGCTTCCACCCGGCGGATGTCCAGGCGCATGGAGGAATAAAACTTCAGGGCCCGGCCGCCCGGCGTGGTTTCGGGGCTTCCAAACATGACGCCGATCTTCTCGCGGATTTGGTTGATGAAGAGCGCCGAGGTGTTGGACTTGGAAAGCAAGGCGGTCAGCTTGCGAAGCGCCTGGCTCATGAGGCGGGCCTGCAGGCCCACATGGGCGTCGCCCATTTCCCCTTCCAATTCGGCCCGGGGGGCCAAGGCCGCCACCGAGTCGATCACGATGACGTCAATGGCACCGGAGCGGATCAAGGTATCGGCGATCTGAAGGGCTTCTTCGGCCGAATCGGGCTGGGAAATCAGGAGCTCGTCCACGTTCACGCCCAATTTGGCCGCGTAGACCGGGTCCATGGCGTGCTCGGCGTCGATGAAGACGGCCGTGCCGCCGGCGCGCTGGGCCTCCGCCACGATATGGAGGGTCAGGGTGGTCTTCCCCGAGGATTCGGGGCCATAGATTTCGATGATGCGGCCGCGGGGCACGCCGCCGATGCCGGTGGCGATGTCCAGGGCCATGGAGCCTGTGGAAATGGACTTCACGTCCTGCACCTTGGCCTCGCCCAGGCGCATGATGGCGCCCTTGCCGTGGTCTTTCTCAATCTGCAGGATCGCCATATCCAACGCTTTTTGCTTTTCACTCATGGCCATAAATCTCTCCCTTATCGCTTGATGATTTGCGCCTCATCGGCGCCCCCCCGGGGCACTTAAAAGCGTCCCATCAGGATCGCAGGATACAGGCGTATACCAAGGAATACAAGTGTATATTTTAAAAAATCAAAGGAAAAGACGGGGGTCGGTGACCCCCAGGTTTTCCTTGCTGAAAAAGGGTTCCCCGGTTTGGGTCCCGATCATGGCCCCGAAATAGCGGTTCATGACGTTGATGTGGTCCAGGGCCCGGCTGCCGGGCTTCTTGAGGAATTGGCTCTCGTAACAACGGACCACCTCGAGCTTCTTTTCGTGGGTGGCGGAAGTATCCACAACAAAAAAAAACTAAACATTAAACCACA
>DATKNU010000140.1:0-12130 GCA_035541195.1 bacterium | reverse complement strand
TGGTCGCCTTCGAACCCATGGGCGCGGCGACGGATAAGCTGACGGACACGACCAGCGGGGACAAGGCAAGCGATTCCTTCATCCTCAGCTCGCTTTGCCTGGGCATGAGCCTCAAATACCTGATTTTCACCGGCGGGTTCGAGCCCTTTATCTCGGTTTCGCCCTTCTTTGAGCCCATTGCCATCGATTACGGCGGCCAATCGGTCGTCGGCGGCAATGGCGTGAATGTGTCGGGTAGTTATGAGGGGGACGACGTGGGGGCCCTCTTCAAGGCCGGGGCGGACATCCATCTGGACGAAAGCTTGGTGCTGACGCCTTTTTTGGGCTACAACTTCTCTTCCCCCGTCCAGTTCAAGGGTAACGCCACCTATACGGGTGTCGCGGGAAAGGACGGGCCCAGCCAATTGATGATGGAACCGGACCCCAAGAACCGCTTGATCGTGACGCCCCAACCCCTGAAAGACGCCCCGCCCCCCAATTCGGAGCCTTTCAGTTTGGACCTGAGCGGTTTCGAAATGGGGTTGGCGCTGGGTGCTTTCTTCGATTTTTAAGGGCTTGTTTAAAGCAGTCGCCTAAAATCACCCAAGGAATCCACCAGCCAATCGGCCTTTGCTTCCCGCAGTTTTTCTTCCTCGACAAAACCATGCTTCACCAATCCCACCCGCATGGGGACGGCTTTGGCGGCCTGGGCGTCCACCGGGGAATCCCCGATCATGACCGAATCCTCGGGCTTGGCGCCCAGGCGCCGCAGGGCCTCCAGGAGCGGGCCCGGATGGGGCTTCTTGAACTCGGTGGCGTCCGCGCCGAGCGCCACACCGAAATAGGGGCTTAAGGCCAGCTTGTCCAGGGTGATTAAGGTGAACTCGTGCGGTTTGTTCGAGACCAGGCCCATCTTCACGCCGCGCCCCTTGAGGGAATTGAGCAGTTCCCGCGCGCCGGGGAAGACCAAGGTCTGGTCCACGCAATGTTCCCGGTAATGGGCCTTCAGCACTTCCAGCCCCTCGGCGAGCTTCGCCGGGTCCTCGGTTTCAAGCGCTTTTTTATTCAGGTGGTCGATGCCCCAACCGATGTAGGTGGTGGCCACCTCCAAAGGCAGGGGCGGCATCTTGAAATGCACCCGGGCGGCGTTGGCCGCCGCCGCGATGTCCTTTTTGGAATCGATCAGCGTTCCGTCCAAGTCGAACAACACCGCGCTGAGGTTCATGAAGGTCCTTTAAACAAGAAGCCGGGATAAAGCTGATTTTCACCACCCAGACACTAAGGCACCCAGGACGGCGAATCAAACCAATTTTGACTTGCCGAGAGTCTGCACGCCCGGGTGGCGCGCAGGTTTGACGGGTATTCCTTCGCGGCTTTTCGCAAGCTTCAACGCCCCTTGGCATTCGGGCAACCGCTATTATCAATCCGCCTTGCGGATTGGCTTTTTCTGGATGTTTTTCGGCGCTACAATGCCTCATTCTTCATCCTCGGTTCCAAGGAAATGACATGAAGCCTTCCAATCCCTTTCCACTGCCCTTGGGTTTCACCGCCTCGGGCGTGCACGCGGGCCTCAAGCGCGCCCCCAAGCTCGACATGGGATTGATCCATAGCCACCGCCCGGCGGTTTGGGCCGGTGTGGTCACGAAAAACGCCGTCAAGTCCGCCCCCGCGCGCCGCACCGAGGCCCTTTTGAAAAAAGGAAGGCCCTTAAGGGCCGTGGTGGTGAACACCAAATACGCCAATGACCTGACCGGCAAGCAAGGGCGTAAGGACGCCGAGGATACCGCCCGCTGGGCCGCCCAAAGGCTCCACCATGCCCCGGGGGAGGTCTTGGTGCATTCCACGGGGGTCATCGGCGTGCCGGTGCCCCGGGCCAAAATAAAAAAAGGCGTGGAGCTGGGAGTCCGGGCCTTGAGCGCCGAGGGCGGGGCTGATTTCGCCCAGGCCATCCTCACCACCGACCTGGTGGCCAAAACCAGCGCGCGCCCCTTGTTCCCCGGCGGCAAGCCCGCCTGGATGGTGGGCTTCGCCAAGGGCAGCGGCATGATCCATCCCAACATGGCCACCATGCTGGCCTATGTCTTGACCGACGCGGCCATTGCCAAGCCCCTGCTCAAGCAAGCCCTGCGGGAAGCGGTGGCCATGAGCTTCAACCGCATCACGGTGGACGGCGACACCTCGCCCAGCGACTCGGTGGTGGTGCTGGCCAACGGCGCCTCGGGCTCCAAACCCATTACCTCCAAGGGCGCCGACTACCGCCAGTTCGCGGCGGCCCTTCAATCGGTTTGCCTGGATTTGGCCCAGGCCGTCATCCGGGACGGGGAAGGGGCCACCAAGTTCGTGACGGTGGAAATCCTCGGCGCCAAAACCGACGCCCAGGCGCTTGGGGCCGCCATGGCGGTGGCTAAGTCGCCCCTGGTCAAGACCGCCATCTTCGGGGCCGACCCCAACTGGGGCCGCATCCTGACGGCGGTGGGTTATTCGGGGGCCCGGGTGGACGAGTTCAAGGCGAAGGTGGAGATCGGCGGCTACGCCCTCTATGACGGCGCGCCCAAGAAGGGATGGTCCCGGGCGAGGCTCAAGGCGATCCTTCAAAAAAAGGACATCCATATCCGGGTGAACCTGAGGCTGGGCCGGGGGGCTTCCAAGGTTTATACCTGCGACCTGACCGACGGCTATATCGACATCAACGGCCGCTATACCACCTAAAGGCTGGTTTTTACCACGAAGTTCACCAAGTGAGGATAAGTCTTCAAAGTGTATCGTTTTGGAAGGGTCCTATTCTCGGAGTTTCTTCGGGCATGTTTGCGCGAAAATTCTATGAGTAAATTTTTAAAGATCGGTCGGGATTGTCGTTTTAACTTTGTGAACTTCGCGTGCTTCGCGGTGAAATCGCCTTAAAAGGAATCAGCTGTGACCGAAAAGAAAAAAACCATGGAGTCGGTGGGGGAATTCGGCTTCATCGAGAAGATCCGCGCGGCGCTTAAGGCCCCCAACCCCTCGGTGGTCTTGGGCATCGGCGATGACGCCGCCATCCTGAAGCCGACCCCCGGCCACGAACTGGTCTTCACCACCGACATGCTGGTGGAAGGCCGTCATTTCGACCTCAAGACCATCTCCCCCTGGCAATTGGGCGCCAAGACCTTGGCGGTCAACGTGAGCGATTGCGCGGCCATGGGCGCCAAGCCCACCGCGGCGGTGGTTTCCCTCGGCGTGCCCCCCTCCTTCGAGGTGGCTTCCCTGGAGGCTTTTTACGACGGGCTTAAGGGCTGGGGCGCCCAGTTCGGCGTTTCCGTCGTGGGCGGGGATACGGTGGGCGCGGACCAGCTCGTGGTGAACCTGGCCCTGATCGGCGAGGTGGAAACCGGCAAGGCCCTGAAGCGCTCGGGGGCCAAGGCGGGCGACGCGATTTTCGTGACCGGAACCCTGGGCGACTCCGCCGGGGGCCTGCGGGCGCTGCTCAAGCCCTCGGCCAAGGGCCGGGAAACCGAGTCGCTGCTCATCAAGCGACACCTGGCGCCCGTGCCCCGTTTCGTGACGGGCCGGTTCCTCTCGACCCACCAGGCCGCGTCGGCGGCCATTGACCTGTCCGACGGCCTTTCCAGCGAACTGCACCACTTGGCCGAATCCTCGGGCGTGGGAATGGAAATCCACGAGGAAGCCCTTCCGCTTTCCGACGCCTTGCTTCATTTTTGCTCCGAGCGGGGGCTGGATCCCTTGGAACTGGCCCTGAACGGCGGGGAAGATTACGAGCTTTTGTTCACCGTGCCGCTCGCGAAAATTTCCCAAGTGGTCCAGAAATTGCCGGGCCAGACCGGGGACCGGGTGAAGGCCATCGGCCGCGTGGTGCCCAAGGCCAAGGGCGTCACCCTCATCACCCGCGCGGGCAAGGTGGTTCCCCTCCCGGCCAAGGGATTCGACCATTTCGCCTCCTGACCCCCATCTCCCCCGAAGGACGCCCTTTTGCTAACCGGAAGCTTCATCATTCAAAGCCCCGAAGAAACCTTCCAACTGGGAAGGCTCATCGGTTCGGGCGCCCCGGCGGGCGAGGTTTGGAACCTGGTGGGCCCCTTGGGCGCGGGCAAGACCCATTTCGTCAAGGGCCTGGCCGCCGGGCTTGGTTTCGAGGGCCCGGTGACCTCGCCCACCTTCAACCTGCAAAATGTCTATGAAGCCCGGCTTCCCCTCTATCATTTCGATTGGTACCGGCTGGAAAAGGCCGCGGAGGTCGAGGACTTGGGCTTTAGCGAGTGGGTGGAAAAGGGGGGCGTCACTGTGGTGGAATGGGGCGACAAGTTCCCTAAACTCTTCCCCCCGGTCGCCTTGAAGCTGGCGATGGAAGTTTTGGAGGGTGAAAAAAGACGGTTCATCCTGGAAGCGGTCCACCCGGACGTCCAGGGGCGACTGGGAGAGATCTTAAAATGCTGGCCGCTATAGAAGTTTCCACCCGCATCTGCAGCGTGGCCCTGCTTGACCTGGTGACGGGTGAGGAGCTGGCCGAGGTGCATTTGCCCCCGGATTGGGAAAGCTCGGTCACCCTGATCCCCGCCATGGAATCCCTCTTGGCCCAGAAGGGCGCCGGCCCCCAGGACCTGGACGCGGTGGCGGTGTCCGTGGGGCCCGGCAGTTTCACGGGCATCCGGGTGGGCATCGCCACCGCCGAGGGATTGTGCCTGCCCTCGAATCTCTTGGCTTACGGCATCCCCACCTTGGACGGGTTGGCGGAAAACCTGCGCCACGCCGAGCTGCAAGGGGAATCCTTGGCGCTCATCGACGCCCAGAGGGGCGAGTGTTTCGTGGGGCATTACCTCATTGACCCGGACCGCGTCCGGCCCCTGGATCCGCCCCGCATCCTCAAGCCCGGCGAACTTTTAGGCGAGCTCAAAGGCCGGGGTTGGATCGTGGGCCCGGGAGCGCTCAAATACGAGCGCGAAGTGCGGGAGTCCCTCGGCGCCCAGGGGGTCTTCGCCTTCACCGCCCTGCACCAGCCCAGCGCCATGAGCGTGGCCCGGCTCGCTTACGCGCGGTGGCAGGCCGGCGAGCGGCCGACCCTGGAAAGCCTCCAGCCCCTTTATTTGCGTCCCCCGGCGGTGGACGAGAAATAAAGCCGCTTGTTCCTCCAAGGGTTCCTTGGCCGCCCGGGGCGAAAATCGGCGCCCAGGGACCCGGGCCTTCAAACGATTGGGAGTTTTCGTTGTTCTTGGCGGGCTTGGCGTCTTGGCGGTATAAATGACCTCCACTATTTCAAAGGCTTGAGGTTTTTTGTGATCTTTAGACCCATGTTGGAAGCGGACCTCCCCCAAGTGGTGGAGATCGAGAAGGCCTCCATGCCCTCGCCTTGGTCCCGGGAGCTTTTCGAGGAGGAATTGCGCCGGCCCCTGGCCCATTATTTCGTGGTGGAAGTCGAAGGGCAGGTGGCGGGCTACATGGGTTATTGGCAGGCGCCCGACGAGGCTCATATCATCAACTTGGCCATCGGCCCCGCCTTCCGCCGCCGGGGATTGGGAGAGGCCATGATCGAGCGCTGCATGGACTTCGCCTCTAAAAGGGGGGCCAAGCTGGCCACGCTGGAAGTGCGGGAAGGCAACCAGGCGGCCCAAGCCCTCTATGAGAAATGCCGGTTCCGCTCGATCGCCATCCGCAAGCAGTACTACAGCGACAACTTGGAGGACGCCATCGTGATGATCCGCGAACTGACCGAGGGCGCCCCGTGAAAAGACACTTGCGCAACATCGCTTGGGAAACCTGGACCTTCTCCCGCCGCAATTGGTTCCTGATCCTGTTGCTGTTGGTTTCCTGCTGGCTTTACGAGAAGGACCATACGGAGCTGGTGGCCGGCCTTTCGCTCACCTACATGGCTTCCTTCTTCTTCTACGTGCTTACCATTTACTACCCGGACCGGGTCAACCAGCGCAACATGAGCCGGGTGGTGGTCCCTTACCTGAAGGAAATCATCACCCAGACCAAGCAGATTTTCGACCTGGCCCGGGCCGGGTCCGACCACGCCTGCAGCCTGGACCATCCCACCGACGACGATTTCTTCCAGATCTTCCACAAGATCAGGCCCCAGGAAGGCTCGGCGCGCCTGAGCTTTTTAGGTTTCGACCGTTGGCACGATTACCTCCAGCACCAGCGCGAGCGCATCGAGCGCAACCTCAACAAGATCCTGGTCTATGAGCATTTCCTGGACACCGACTTCATTTTGGAGCTGGAAAAGGTCCGCCATTCGGCCTTCCTGGAAGGGCTGGCCCAGGCCGAACGCCAGCCGGGGAAACACGAGCATTATGCCTACTTGGCGGACCCCTACTTCCGGTGTTTCAGCCAAATGGAGCAGCTCGAGCGGCAGATCAAGATCCTGTCCTTGAACTTTTAACCTTGCGCGCCCGCCCCGCCCCGAAAGCCCCCGCCAAGAACCTGCAGGCCGTCGACTTGGCCCGCACCCTGGCGATCCTGCCGGTCTTGGCGCTTCATGCCACGCCCTGGCTTTTGGCCCAAAACCAGCCCACCACGCCCTGGTCCATGGCCCACGACCAAGGCCTGCCCGAGTTGTGGGACCACCTGCAGCGCAACGGGGCCTATGGCGTCTCGGTTTTTTTCCTCATCTCGGGGTTTCTCATCACCCGGATCCTGGACCGGGAAAAGGGAGGCGCCTTCAAGGCCGGTTGGCGGAAGTTCTACGCCCATCGGGCGGGCCGCATCCTGCCCCTCTTGGCGCTGGATATGTTGGTGGGCCTGGCTTTCTGGCTTTTTTGGCGGGACGATTCCAAGCTTTTCAAATGTTGCTTCCATTTGCCCCAACGGCCCGCGGATCCGACTTTCTGGGTTCCGTTGCTATTTTTCGCCTTCAATTGGGCCCGGGCTTACTTCAGCTTAAACCGTTGGGGCGACATCAGCCTGCATTGGGGGGTGCTCTGGTCGCTGGCCGTGGAAGAACAGTTCTACCTTTTCTATCCCTGGATCCTTCGGGTCCTGAAGCGGCCCCGCAACCTCGTTCTTTTTTTCCTGGGACTGCTCTTGGCGGCCGGGCTTTGGGGCTGGTTCGTCATGAAACAACCCCTGGACAACGGGCTGGATTGGAAATGGGGGTCCTTCGGTTATTTCGACCAGATCGGCATGGGGATGGGCCTTTATTTCCTCCAAAAACAAGCCGGCGCCTGGCTGAGCCATAGGCCTTGGGCGGCGTGGGGCCTGACGCTTCTGGGCTTGGCCGGCTTTGGGTTTGTTTATGGGGAAACTTCCAGCGCCGACTTGACCGATTTCTTCTTCGCCCCGCCCTTGGCCGCCGCTTCCATCGGGGTCGCCTTGCTCGGCGCCTTGAACCTGTCTTTTTTTGAATCCCGGTTTTTTTGGGTCTTCTCGCTGCCCGGAAAGTACAGTTACGGCAATTATCTTTTGCATACCACCGTCATTTATTTCCTCACGCCGCGGCTGGCGGGGGGCAATATTTATCTGGTTTTCCTTATTTTCGCCTCGGCCTCGACCGCCGTGGCGGCCTTATCGTTCCACGCCTTCGAGGTTCCGGCCAACCGCTGGGTGCGCCGGCTTTTGAAGTGCGCTTAAAAAGCTGGGGCGTCGGGTCCCTGGTTGCTACAATGGCGGCGTTTTACCCCCACCCCTTTTCCGGAGGACGGATGTTTTTCGATTTTTCTTTGGCTCTTTTCATTAAACCGGTTAAGGCCTTGCCATGATCCCCTCGCTTTTTGCTGGCCTCAAGTCCCTGGCCGGATCCTTGAGCGGGGATTGGAACCGGGCGCTTTTGGGCAGGCCCCTTTACCTCATCGGCCGCCACGGCCTCAAAGCCAAGCGGATGTTCCTGGGGATGCCCCGGCGCCAAGCGGTCACCATTTACGCCGGGGCCCTTTGGACCGTTTGCCTTTGCATGGCGGCGCCTTACTTGAGCCTCTATATGGTGCAACTGGGCCTTTCGGAGACCGAAGTGGGCCTTTACCAATTCCTCATGAAGGCCGTGGGTTTGGTGGGATTTTTTTTGGGCGGTTATTTCTCGGACGTCTGGGGCCGCAAGCGGGCCCTGGTGACCTTCGACATCTTCACTTGGTGCGGCTATTGCCTCTGCCTGGCCCTGGCCGACAGCAAGGCTTGGTGCGTGGCGGCTATTTTTTTCATCGCCACCAACGCCTTGTCCCTGCCGCCCTACCAATGCCTTTTGGCCGAGAACCTGTCGGCCAAGCAGCGCGGAAGCGTTTACGCGGTCATGCAACTGGTCAACCTGGCGCCTTTCCTGCTTTTTTTCCCCCTGCTGGGCGGCCTTTGGGTGGAAAAGGCCGGCCTCATGCGGGCCTGCCACGGCATGTATTGGCTTTTCTTTTTTTGCGTGAGCCTGGGGATCGCGCTGCGCTGGCGGCTCCTGCCCCCCTCGGAAGTTTATGAGAAGCCGCCGGGCGATTGGCTGAGGCTCCTCCAAGAGGGCCTGGGCCAATATGCCCAGACCCTGCGCAAGTACCTCGGCAAGCCCGGTTGGGTGCTCTTCCTCTCGTCGCGACTGATCGATGAGTGGTTCATCGCCACTTGGGCCATTTACGCCTCGCTTTATTACGCCCGCTACTTGGGGCTGCGGGATTCCTACCTTTCGATTTTGACCCAAGGGTCGGCTTACGTGGCCTTCGTCATCCTCTTCGTGCTCATGCCGAACCTCTCGGAGCGGTTCTTGGTGAGGATTTTGGGTTTCGACCAACTGTTCGGCGTGGCGGCCATGGCCCTGCTGCTCTGGGTCTCCCCCGGGGAACCGGGGCTTTTGACCCTCTGCCTCCTGGCGGCCAGCCTGGCCGCGGTGGGCGGGTCGCTTTACGCCTCGGTTTCGACGGCGGTTTGGATGAGCATCATCGACGAGAAGGAAAGGGCGAAAGTCGTGGCGGCCTCCACGGCCTTCATCTACATTGGCGTGCTGGTCGCGGGTTCCTTGTCCTCTTTTCTTTACGGGCATGTGTCGCCCCCGGCCCTGCTGGCGGTTATCCTGGGACTGCGGCTGGTGGGTTTCATCCTTTTGCGGAGGGTTTCGGCGATTTTGGCGCCCCCGGCCCCTTCCGCCCCTTCGAGGTAGCCATGGCTTTTTGGGACGCTTTGGGCGCGGTGCTTTGCCTAGGCAGCTATATGGTGCCCGTGCGGTTTTCCAAGTTGAAGGGGATGGCTTTTTTCCCGCCCATGGCCCTTGGCATCCTGGTGGTGGCCCTTCTTTTCTTGAGGGGGAGCCTGACCCAATTGACGGCCGCCCCCGGGGCTTTTGGTTTGGCCCTTTTGTCCGGCGTTTTTTGGGCCGGGGGGCAGTTGATGGCCAACGCCGCGCTGGAGCAGATCAGCTTGGCGAAGGGCAACCTGCTCTTTAGCCTTAACAGCTTCTTGAACATCCTCATCGGCTTGTTCGTCTTCAAGGAAACCGCCGGTTGGGAGGCCTTGGGGCTGGTCGCGCTCGGCGGGGCCCTGCTCTTCGCGGGGGTGGGGTGGGTTTCCACCGTCGAACCCGCCCAGGGACAAAAGGAAAACCTTAAAAAAGGGATCCCCCTGGCCTTGGCGGCCTGCTTTTTTTGGGGGACCTATTTCCTGCCCCTCAAACTGGCCCCGAGGCTGAACCCCCACTGGGACCTTCCGCCCCTCGTCTTTTTAAGCGGCCTGGCCCTGGGCGGTTGCCTGCCGGGTTTGGTTTTTTGGGTTTTTCAAAAGAACAAAAGCCTGGAGGGCCGAAGCCTCTTCGCGGGCTTCCTCTCGGCGGGGCTTTGGGCGGCCGGCATGGCCTTCTTCCTCTTGGCCATCGGATCGTTGGGATTGGCCCGGGCGGTTCCCATCGTCAACAGCAACTCGCTGGTTTACGCCGCTTGGTCGCTGCTCGTCTTCAAGGAGATCCCCTTGGCCCAAACGCCGAAAGTTTTGGCGGGCACGCTCCTGGCCCTGGGCGGCATACTCCTGTTGGCCCGGGCCTAAGGCCTTCCGCCCTTTGCCCTTGAAAGTTCAAATGGAAATCCACATAATCAATTTCCTATGAAACTTCAAAACAACGTGGCGCTCAAAGAGTGGGCGGTGGTGCTGAAGGCCTTGGAAGAAGGCAAACAGACCCTTTTGCTCAAAAAAGGCGGGATCGCCGAGGAAAACGGCCGCTTCGTGCCCGAGCATCCCGAATTTTTCCTTTACCCCACTTTCGAGCACCAGTCGCCCGAGGACATCAAGCCCGATTGGCGCCCCCGGCTTTCGTCCATCGAGAAGGAACACAAGGACGTCAAGCGCATCCATTTCCGCCTTTACGCCAGTGCCGAGGTCGTCGAGAAGGTGACCGATTGGGAGGCCTGCAAGCGCCTCATCCCCTTCACGGTGCTCAGCGACGAGGCGGTTCAAAAAAGGTTCCACTATGACGACTGGGAAGGGCTCTACCTGATGGTGCTGCGGGTTTACGCCTTGCCGGTGCCGCTGGACCTGCCCCACAAGCCCGCCTATGACGGCTGCAAATCCTGGGTGCCCTTGGAAACGTCCATGTTCACCGCGGGATCCTTGCCCGTCATTCCGGACGGCGCTTGGCCCTATACCCGCGACAAAATCGTGAAGGTCCTCAAGGGCTGAGGCCGCCATGAAACTGCCGAGCGTGGTCGCCGGCCAGTTTTATCCTGACTCCCCCCGGGAACTCGAAAAACTTTTTAAATCCTTCGAGACCCTTCCCCTGCCCCTTTTGGCGGGCGTTCCCCGGGGATTGCTGCTCCCCCATGCGGGTTACGTTTATTCCGGCGCCTTGGCGGCGCTGGGCTATCGGGCCCTGGCGGGGGAAGCCCAAACCCTGGTGGTGGTGGGTCCCAGCCATTGGGTCCGGTTTCCCGGCCTCTCGATTTTCGAGGGGGAAGCGGCGCAAACGCCCCTGGGGGATCTTCCGGTGGACCGGGAAGCCTGCCGTTTCCTTTTGGATCAAAGCCCCGCCTTTTCCCGGTTTGAGCCGGCTTTCGCCCGGGAACATTCGGTGGAAGCGCATTTCCCACTCATCAAACGCTATTGTCCCGGGGCGAAGGTGGTGCCGATCATCGCCGGGCAAGGCCTCCAGGCCACGGTGGAACCCCTGGTGTCGGCCTTGAGGGCCCTCGGCCGCCAAAAGCGCCTCCTATTAGTAGCCTCCTCGGACCTTTCCCATTACCCGGATTACGGGACGGCGGTCGAGGCGGACCGGCGGTTCCTTCGGGCGGTTTTGACCGGCGAGGAGAAGGCGATCCGGGCCGCCGACCGGAAAATCCTGGCCGAAAAACACCCCGAGCTGCTTTGTACCCATTGCGGTCCCGAGCCGCTTTTGGGCCTGGCACGGTGGGCGGCCGCAGAAAAAGCGCTCAAAACCCAATTGTTGTCTTATCGTAATTCAGGGGATGTGACGGGCGACCGCCGCCGGGTGGTCGGCTATGGCGCGGTGGCTTTTTGTGCGTAAAACCGGGTCGCCGCCTCGGCGGGGAAAAATAAGATTTTCCCCATGGGGTTAAAAGATTCGTCTTAGGGAGTGGTTCGTGAAGCCGACGGAAGTTGTTTCCCAGACCGACCAAAAACTGCTTTTGGACCTGGCCCGCAACGCCATTAAGACCACCCTGGAAAAGGGCCGCCGGCTTCCGGTGGTCGAGTCGCTTTCGCCCATCCTGCGGGAAAAGCGCGGGGCCTTTGTGACCCTTTGGCTGGAGGGGGAATTGCGCGGTTGCATCGGCTTTCCCACCCCGCAGAAGCCGCTGGTCGAGGCCGTCCAAGAAGCCGCCGTGGGGGCGGCCTTGCAGGACAACCGCTTTCCCATGTTGAGGCTGGAGGAACTGCCGAAGGTGTGGCTGGAAATCTCGGTGCTGACCGAACCCAAACCCCTTGACCCCGCCAAGGTGAAGGTGGGGGTGCATGGGCTCATCGCGCGCCAAGGCCCCAAGTCGGGACTTTTACTCCCGCAGGTGGCCATGGATTTTGGTTGGAGCCGGGAAACCTTCCTGGATCAAACCTGCGCGAAGGCCGGTTTGCCCAAAGGCAGTTGGCGGCAGAAAACCGAGGTGTTGGGCTTTGAGGCGCAGGTTTTCGGGGAGATTGACTTTAAAAACTCCGCGGCCAAGTCCTGAGCCCCGTCTTTTTGGGCCCGGGTCGTTGAAAGGCCCGGGGGTCGAGCTTATAATCAAATCAACCAGCCCCGGCCCCCTGTCCCCGCGGC
>DATKNU010000139.1:0-3009 GCA_035541195.1 bacterium | reverse complement strand
GAACTATCTCCAGTAATAAAAAGGGTCGGGCGTACGTTTTACACTTTCGAATCTTTTCGGCCCAAAGTCACTTAGCCCAGCGGAACCTCAAACCAGAGCGCCGAGAGGGGCGGCAGTTCAATCACCGCCGAGTGGGACAGGCCGTGCCAGGGCTGTTCTTGGGCGTTCACGCCGCCGCCATTGCCGAAATTGCTGCCGCCATAGTGGGCGGAGTCGGTATTGAGGATCTCGGGGTAATAACCGCCCCGGGGCAATCCCACCCGGTAGCCCGGGCGGATGACCGGCGAGAAATTGCAGACGCAGATGAGCCGCTTGCCCGAGAGGGGGGCGGTGCGCATGAAGGCCACCACGTTGTCGTCGGCGTTGTTGGCGTCGATCCATTGGAAGCCCGAAGGTTCCACGTCCCCTTCCCACAACTGGGGATGGGCTTTGTAAAGCCGGTTCAAGTCCTTCATCAATTCCTGGGTGCGCCAATGGTCGGCCCATTGGGTCAGGTGCCAATCCAGGCTCCTGGAATGGGCCCACTCGCTGAATTGGCCGAACTCACAACCCATGAAAAGCAGTTTCTTGCCCGGGTGCGCCCACATATAGGCCAGGAGCGTCCGGAGGTTCGCGAACTTCTGCCAGCGGTCTCCCGGCAGCTTGTCGATCAGCGACCCCTTGCCATGCACCACCTCGTCGTGGGAAATGGGCAAGACGAAATTCTCGCTCCAGGCGTAGAGGAAGCCGAAGGTGAGGTTGTTGTGGTGGTAGCGGCGATGGATGGGGTCCCGGCTGAAATAATGCAGGGTGTCGTGCATCCAGCCCATGTTCCACTTAAAGCCAAAACCCAATCCCCCCGTATAGGTCGGGCGGCTCACGCCCGGCCAGGCGGTGGATTCCTCGGCGATCATCAAGGTACCCGGATGGTGGGCATAGACCACCTCGTTGAGCTGTTTGAGGAACTGGATGGCTTCCAAGTTCTCATTGCCGCCATGGACATTGGGGACCCACTCCCCGTCCTTGCGGCTGTAATCCAGGTAAAGCATGGAAGCCACCGCGTCCAGGCGCAGGCCGTCCACGTGGAATTCCTTGAGCCAATAGAGGGCGTTGGACAAGAGGAAGTTCTTCACCTCGTTGCGGCCGAAGTTGAAGACATAGGTGCCCCAGTCGGGATGCTCGCCCTGGCGGGGGTCCAAGTGCTCGTAGAGGGCGGTGCCGTCAAAACGCCCAAGGGCGAATTCGTCTTTGGGAAAATGGGCCGGCACCCAGTCGAGGATCACCCCGATGCCGTTTTGGTGCAGGGTGTCGATGAGGTACTTGAAATCATCGGGCCCGCCGAAACGGGCCGTGGGCGCGAAGTAGGACGACACTTGGTAGCCCCAGGAGCCGCCGAAGGGATGTTCCATGACCGGCATGAGTTCCACATGGGTGAAACCCATCTCCTTCACGTAAGCGGTCAGCTCGCCGGCCAGCTCCCGGTAGGTCAGGGGCCGGTCGCCCTCCTCGGGCACGTGGCGCCAGGATTCCAAATGCAGTTCATAAATGGAGAGCGGTGACTTCAAGGGGTCCCGGAGCCTTTGGCTTTCCAGCCAGGCCTGGTCCTGGAAGGCATATTGGGGATGGTAAAGCACCGAGGCCGTCAGGGGAGGCTTCTCGGTGGCGAAGGCGTAAGGGTCGGCCTTGAGCAAGCGGCCGCCGCCGTGGGTGTGGATTTCATATTTGTATTTTTGCCCGGCGATGAGCCCGGGAATGAAGATTTCCCAGATGCCGGAGGACCCCAGGCAACGCATCGGATGCAGGCGGCCGTCCCAATGGTTGAAGTCCCCCACCACGCTCACGGACCGGGCGCCCGGCGCCCAAACCGCGAAAGCCGCCCCCGGCACGCCCTGCCATTCCTTCAAATGGGCGCCCATGCGCTCATATAAATTCTCGTGGGTGCCCTCGCCCAAGAGATAAAGGTCCATCTCGCCCAGGGTGGGCCAGAAGGAAAAGGGGTCCCAATAGCGGAAGGAGTTTCCGTCCGGGTAATCGGCCATAACCTCGTAAGGCTCCAACCGCGCCGGCGCCGGGAAGTGCCCCTCAAAAAGGCCGGCCCCGTCGATCTGATCCAGGGGAACCCACTTGGACTTGCCCAGCGACACCTGGATGGACTTGGCGCCCGGCCGAAAGACGCGCAAGACCGCGCCCTGGGGGGTGGCGTGGATGCCCAAGAAGGAATGGGGGTCGCCGTGGTTGAGATGCAGGAGCCTTTGCAGGTCGCCCTGCACGGAAAAGCCCTTTTGTTTCTCCCGGGGGGCGGCCTTGGGGGTCGACTTTTTTTTGGGCGGCTTGGGCCGGGATGCCATGGAGCCTCGGTTTAAACGGCGGCGGGAATCGCCTTCCGCCTCTCGTTATTTTTCATCAGAAGCAAGTCGGTGCGCATATCCAGTAAATCACTTAGTTCGGTCATTTTGGGGAAATAAGGCGAATTTTCGGCGGCCTGGTAGACGGCTTCCTGGGCCAGGTAGAGGTTGGAATCCAGCCCCAGTTTCTTGGCCAATTGCACCACCGCCAGGGCGGCCTTGAGGTTGTCGTCCGTGGGGTTGGCCACCGAGCCTTCCACGATCTCGGTGATGAGGTTGCGGAAGGTATGCTCGGCCACGAAGCGGTCGATTTGATAGCCATGCTGGGTGACGTCGTCGGCCAGGGCCAGGAGGTTTTGGTAGGCCTGGGAATCCTTGAACCATTCCCGTTTCTGGATCTCTTCCTCGAAAATGCGCCCGAAGGTGAATTCGGCGGCGGCCCGGATTTCGCGGGGCAGCTCGAACCCCACGGACTGGAGCATTTCCAGGTTGCGGCGGTTGTCCTCGTAAAGCCGCACGTACTGCTCGGAGAAATGCTCCACCAGGCTGCCGAAGACCTTGCGGAAGATCTTTTGGCGGCTCTCGGGCAAAAGCTGGTCCACGCTGAGTTCCTGGGGCCCGAATTCCTCCTGCATCAGCCGAAGGAGCTTGGGGAGGGACACGGTGTAGAATTGGCCCCAGATTT
>DATKNU010000138.1:0-2043 GCA_035541195.1 bacterium | reverse complement strand
TTTATATCCGCGGGGCGAACGACGACGCGGGACTCATCCTGTTGGATGGGATCCCCTTGAACGATCCCATCGGCGTTTCCCGGTCCTATGATTTCCTCGACAACCTTTCCCTGGACGGCGTGAAACAGATTGAGGTGCTCCGGGGGCCCCAGGGGGCGCTCTATGGGTCCTCGGCCCAATCGGGCGTGGTCAACATCATCACCCAAGACGGCCAAGGGCCTTTAGGCGGTTCGTTTTTGGCGGAGGGCGGTTCTTACGGCACCTTTCTGGAACAGGCCTCGGCCCAAGCCGGCGAGGCGAACGCGGATTTCTCCCTGACGGCCTCCCGCTTTGACACCGACGGCTTTCCCGCCGCGGACAAGGCCGCCGGCGACACCTTGAACAACCCGGACAGCGACACCAGCGGCCTCTTGAAGGTCGGTCTTTCACCCGCCAAGGATGTTTCCGCCGATCTTGTGGCCCGCTACAGCCAATCCCACGCCAACCTGTTGCAGTACGCGGGCCCGGGCGGCGTGGACCCGAACAATTTCGCCGACCAAAAACAATTGGCCCTGGGCGGCCAGACCCGCCTGGCCTTGGGGGATTGGGAACAGGTTTTGGGCCTTTGCTTCGCCGATGACAATCGGATCTACAATGACAAGTTCGACGCGGCCTATCCTTCCTCGTCGGACCGGTCGGGCCATTATGACGGCCAAATGGCCAAGGTCAGTTGGCAGAACAACCTGCGGTTGGCGCCCGAGGAAACCCTCATCTTGGGCCTGGAAGGTTATAAGGAGTGGGGCTATGTCGATGACGCCGCTTATTTTGACGCGGTGAAGGCGAACGCCGAAATGGGGAGCGCCTTCATCTCCAGCCAAACCAACCTCGAGAACCGCTTTTTCCTGAACCTGGGGGTCCGGGGCGACGCCCATAACCAATTCGGCACCCACGCGACCTTCCAAGCCGGGGCGGCTTATTTCGTGCCGGGGCCTGAGACCAAACTCAGCGCCAACGTGGGCACGGGTTTTGAGGCACCGGACCTTTACCAGCTTTACGACCCTTCCTACGGCAACCCTGGATTGAAGCCTGAGACCAATAGCGGTTTTGATTTTGGGTTGGAACAGCCCTTGGGGCCGGTGCGGGTGGGGGCGACCTTTTTCCATGCGGATTACAGCAACCTTTTTGGGGACGATCCCTCGACGTTCCAATACATCAATGTGTCCAGCGCCCGGACCCAGGGTTTGGAAAGCTTCGCGGTTTTGGAAGGGGTGAAAAACCTGGCCTTGAGGTTGTCCTACAGCTACCTGGACAGCCGGGACCTCTCGACCTCGGCCAACGACCTGGACGCGGGGCTCCCCTTGATCCGCCGCCCGGCCCACCAGGGGACCCTGGACGCGGATTACGATTTCGGGGGACTGCAGGTGGGCGGCACCCTGCGTTACGTGGGAACCCGGTTGGACGAGGATTTCAACGGCTTCCCGGCCAAGGTGGTCACCATGCCCAGTTATTGGCTGGCGGACCTTCGGGCCGCGGTGGAACTGGACTCCCGATGGAAGCTTTTGGGCCGGGTGGAGAACCTCTTCGACCAGTCCTATGAGCAAATTTTCGGCTACACAACCCCCCGCTTTTCGGCTTATGGCGGGGTGAAAGTCTCGCTGTGAGGCGCTTGACCTTGCTGGCGCTTGGGGCGGCGCTGATCGCCCCCGGGGTTTCCATGGCCCAGGACCTGAAGGTCCGGGTGATGGTTGATTTCGGCGAAGGAAGTCGGCCGCCGATCCGCCGGGAGGTTTTCTTGGCCCCCGGGGCCACGGTGGTGGACGCCACCCGGGCCGCGGCGTCCCTGGAGCAGGGGGTGGTTTGCTGTGACCCGCGGGACGTGGCCGCCATTGGGGGACTTCATTGCGACAAAAGGGCCCATGCTTTTTGGCTCTATTGGGTGGACGATAAAAGCGGCGGGGTGCCCGCCTATCAGTACAAGTTGAAGTCGGGGGACCGGTTGGTTTGGCGTTACCGGAAAGTCCGTTTTTAAAGTCTTTAAAACAGACACAAACCCCATGATTTTCA
>DATKNU010000137.1:0-3571 GCA_035541195.1 bacterium | reverse complement strand
ACCCCCCTTGTCAAAAACCGCCAGGGCGGGACTTTGGCCTAAGAAGGAAAATAAGGCGGCAAAAGCCAGGTAGCGGGGGGCTTTGCGACCAAGGCTCCTAAGACCCCTCAAGGCTCCCTCAATAACCATTCGGACCCACCTTTTGGCCGTTAATATCGATATCGGACAACTGCATCAACTGTGTCTGATTGATCCTGCCCGTCGCGTAATTGGCGGCGGCTTGAGTCGGGGTTCTGATGGAAAGCTCGTTCTTACCATAATATACACGAGTTTGGATGTCTTTCAAACCCGTTCCTACCGAATTCACCGTGGCTTTGATCACGTCCGAGGCTTCCTCGTAAATATAAGGCACATAATCGAGTTTGGACTGGTAGCTCACCGCCACAACGGTGTCCCCCTGGGCGTTTTTCTCGAAATGGGCGTTCAAAATGTGGTCCGGCGGCAGGTTGTTGAACCCGATAAAAGGCACGGTTCCCGCTTCCGGCGTCATGGTATTGGGCGTGGGTTCCACCGGCGCCGCGGCCGCGGTGGCCGTGGTGGGAGTGGGTTCGCCCAAAAGGTCCTGCAGGTTCTTTTGGGCCAATTGGCTCAACATCTGGCGTTCCTGGGACAAGAGGTTCGCCTGTTGCTGGCGGATGGCCAAAAGTTTCGCCGGATCCCGGGTGAGGGCCTGGACCGGGCCCAGGATTTCCACCGTCTGGATCGGCGTGGAGCCGATATGCCCCAACTCGTCCTGCACCTGGAAGGCCCAGGTATAAACCCCGGGCGGCAGGGGTTGGTAACTGTCGTCTTCCCCACCCCAAACCAATTGGGTCGGGGGCGCCCCCACGCCGCGCATGCCGCGGACGTAATGGTTGCTCGAATCGTAAATCAACACGCTCCATTTACGCACCGTCACGTCCTCGCTGGTATCCAGGAAGAAAGTGGCCTTTTCCCCCGCGGAAGGCGTGAACTGGGCGGGCCGGACGAAAGCGCCGACCTTCGGCGGGGGAATCTCCTGCCCGCCGCCAAAGGCGAAGTTGAGCCCAATATAGAAAGGCTCAAAGAGCACCTCGCTGCTGGTGGCGATGGCCGAACCGTTGGCCACCTGGGCCGGCGGGCTGATGGGAAACAGGTAGGCCAAATCGGCCTGTAAATCCCCCCCCAGGGTCCTAAAGCTTAAACCCAGGCTGATGTCCCCCGGACGGCTGATGGGCGTCTCATAGCCCCCCCGGACGCCCAGGACGTCGTTGAAAAACCAAAATTCGGTCCCGAACCGCAGATAGGTGTTTTCCGCGCTGCTGAACCGCTGGTCCGCGATCTGGTCGTAATCAAAGGCAATGACGTTTCGCACCCGGAAGAGGTAATGGTTGGTCAGGGCCAACCCCAGGGTGATTTCGGGCGGGACGCTGGTCTCGAAGCCGTTGCCTTGGTCAATGCTCACCGGATTCCCCGCCGCCGAGGATACGGTGACCCCCAACTGATTGATGTAATTCACCTTGCTCACCAAGTCCCGCAGGTCAAGCCCCAATCGGAATTCTTCGGAATACTTGGTGATGGGGACCCGGTACAAAAAGCCGATATCCACGCCATAGCCGATCACCCGGATGGCGTTTTTCAAGTTTTGTTCGTTTTGCGTGTTGAACGTGTCGTTCGTATTGGGGAAATACTTGATGTAATAGGGGTCGTTGGTGATGCGCTTGATGTTCACGCCCACCGAGAAATTTTGCAGGGTGGCGAAACGGGCCGCGTAGGAAAGGAGGATCTCGCTCATCTGGAAGGTGGGGTTCAAGATATAGCTGGCCTCTTCCGCCGTGGCCGAATCCAGGGTGCTGCCGGCGTAGAAATTATGCTGGATGTTGATCGGGCGGAACATCGAGATGCCCAGGGTGTTTTCCTTGGCGATGGGGATGATGAACTGGAAGGACGAATAATAGGGGAAACCAAAATGGCTGTCGAAATTCAGGGGCGAACTGGAAAGTTCCAAGTCGTAAGAGGACATTTGGGACAATCCCGCCGGGTTCCAATAAACCGCCGAGGCGTCGTCCGCCAAGGCTGTGAAGGCCGAGCCCATGCCGATGGCCCGGGGGCCGATGCCGAAGGTGTCCTTTTGGCCGAAAATCGGGTTGGTGGAGGTTGTGACCTGGCCCAAGCAGGGCAGGGAGGCCGCCAGGCTCAAGGCCAGGCCCACCCAAAAAAGAAGGGCCCCCAAGTTCAAGGAGCGTCCCCGGCCCATGGTTGAAAGTGCTTGTGTCACCTGTGTCGTCGTCCTTCCGGCCCGGCCCCAAAACCGCCGGCCATCGCTTTTTTAAACGTCCCGATGCACTCCCGGCCTATTTTTTCCTTTGGCCGGTCTCCGCCTTGTAAATCGTCACCAATATTTCCGCCACCACCTGATAAAGCTCCGGGGGGATCTCTTGGCTCACGTTCAACTGATCCAAGGTCTCCACCAAAAGCCGGTCTTCCAGGATCGGCACCCCGTTTTGACGGGCCAGCTCGATCAACTTTTCGGCGATCACGCCCCGCCCCTTGGCCACCACCAGGGGGGCGGGCATGGACTTCTTATCATAGCGGAGCGCCACCGCCGCTTTTCGGGAAATTTTCTTTTTCTTCGCCCGGTCTAAGAGGCCCAAATCAAGCCCTCACATTCAATCGGAAACCCTCCGGGGCCCTGAAAGGCCGCTTGAGCTTGAGGGTGGGCGAAACCAGGCAAAAGCCCAGCTTTTTAAGCCTTTTTTCCAATTCCTCGGCCAGTTTCCCGAGGTCATGGCGCCGGGCGGCTTCCTCATTGCAATAGATCTGCAAGGAGACATTGCGGTTTTTAAGGTAAACGCTCCATTGCACCCGACCCCCATCCTTGAAATCCGTGGTGAAGACCAAATAGCTGGCCCGCTCCCCTTTTTCCAAGGAATGCTTCCGGCTTTTTTCCGTGAACACTTCCAGCTTCGCGGTGGATTGACCGTCCCCCCAATCCAAGGGGATGAAGGCCGTCCAGGCCGTCCCCGGCAAGAGCCCCGGCGCCGCCGGCGCCGCGGGAGGGGCCAAAACCGCCGCGCGCTCAGCCAGGCGCGCCGGCATCAAGACGGCCACCTTTTGCCCCTGGCTTAAATCCGCCTGGCTCCTCACTTGTACCCTCTGGCCCGCGTCCAAGCGGGCCCAAAACTCTCCCGGCCGGATGGTTTTTTCGATCACGCCCGGCACCGGTGTCTGGGCCCCCTGCGCGGGAAGCGGAACCGGTTTGCCGCCCGCGAGGGGTTCCAGGGCCCGCGCCACCACCCGCTCCATGTCAGTTGGGGGTGGAAAAACGATTGCCGCGCAAATTCAGGATCAGCTGAATTTCGCCTTGGGTCAATTGGGTCTTCTTGGAAATCCCGTCCAAGTCCACCTCGGCGTCCGCCAAGCGATAAACCTGGCGGATGAGGTCCGCGTCTTGGAGCGGAGACCGGTCCAAGACTTCCGGACGGGAGGCCGGCTCGGCACGCTTGGCCTCCGGGGGCTTCAAGCGGAGGATCTCGGCCTTTTCCTCAAGGCGCTTTTTTTCCGCGTTGACTTCCTCGGCCAGGACCAGGGTCTTCCTCAGGTCCTTCTGCAG
>DATKNU010000136.1:0-7194 GCA_035541195.1 bacterium | reverse complement strand
CTTCTGGGATGATGGCTGCGCTTACATCCCTTGGGAGACCCCAGCATGAACAAATCCCGCCTGGAAGCCTTCAGCGACGGCGTCATCGCCATCCTCATCACCATCCTGGTTTTGGACCTCAAGGTCCCCGGAAGCGGGGATTTGGCGGCGCTGAAGCCGGTGCTCCCGGTCTTCCTGACCTACATCCTCAGCTTCGTTTTCTTGGGCATCTATTGGAACAACCACCACCACATGCTCCACGCGGCCTCCCGGATCAATGGGAAGGTGCTTTGGGCGAACCTGCACCTGCTTTTCTGGCTTTCGCTCATCCCCTTCGTGACCGGTTGGATGGGGGAAAACCACTTCGCGCCCGTCCCCACGGCGCTTTATGGGGTGGTGCTTTTGATGGCGGCGGTGGGTTACACGCTCCTGCTGCGCTCCCTCATCCGGGCCGAGGGGGCCGGCTCCCGATTGGCCCAGGCGGTGGGGAACGACTTCAAAGGTTTCTTGAGCCTGGCCTGTTACGCCGCCGCCATTCCCCTGGCCTTCGCCGCCACTTGGATCGCCTGGTCCCTTTACGTGGCGGTGGCCCTGATCTGGTTGGTTCCGGATACCCGGATCGAGTCCCGGTTGGGCGGGAATTGAAAGCCCGCGGCCTTAAAATAAACGCGATTGGATCCCCCGTGAAAAAAACCAAGGGCGAAGGCGCCTGGAGCAAAGTCCCGGAAGTCACGCTCCTTTTTTGGATCATGAAGATCGCCGCCACCACCCTGGGGGAAACGGGGGGCGACAGCGTTTCAATGTCCTTGAACCTGGGCTACTTGGTGGGGACGGCCATTTTTGCCGTCCTTTTCCTGGTGGCGGTGGCCGTCCAGATCAAGGCGGCCCGATTCCATCCCTTCATTTATTGGTTCACGATCATCGCCACCACGACCGTGGGAACCACCCTGGCGGATTACGCCGACCGGTCGTTGGGCATCGGCTACGCGGGCGGGTCCTCGCTCCTTCTGGGCCTGTTGCTGGCGTCGCTTTTCACCTGGCACCGCGCCATGGGCACGGTCGCGGTGGACAGCGTGAAGTCCCCCCGGTCGGAGATGTTTTACTGGGTGACGATCATGTTTTCCCAGACCTTGGGAACGGCCTTGGGGGATTGGACCGCCGACACGGCGGGCTTCGGCTATCTGGGGGCTGGCGGCCTCTTTTCCCTGCTCTTGGCGGTCCTGGCCCTCCTTTATTTCAAAACCGGGATTTCCCGGACCTTTCTTTTTTGGTCGGCCTTCATCTTGACCCGGCCCTTGGGGGCGGTCCTGGGCGATTTCCTGGACAAGCCGATCGCCAATGGCGGGTTGGCCTTGAGCCGCTATTCGGCCACCGCGGTGTTGCTGGGCTTCATCCTCGCCTGCCTCTTTTTTTCCAAGCCAAGGGCCGCCCGAAAGAACCACTGATATTTAGGGCGAAAGCCCCGCGCCGCAAATCGACGGGGCCTTCGACAAGCCTCCTTCCTTCGTTTATATTGGGCCCAGACTTCCATTTCAGGGTGACCCATGTCGCTGACCCCATCCGACCCCCGCCTGAAGGCCGCCCTTTCCTTGCACCAGTCGGGACTTTTCACCGAGGCTGGGGCGAAGATCGAGGAACTGCTCAAGGATTTCCCCGAGATGCCCCCGCTTTGGGCGCATTTGGGAACGATCCGTTTGCAACAAGGCCAACCCACGGCGGCGCTGGAGGCTTTTGACCGGGCGCTGGGTTTGGATCCTTCTTTTTTCCCCGCCCAAACCAGCCGGGCCCAGGCCCTGGAAAAACTGGGGCGCTTGGAAGAAGCCTTGGCCGGTTATGAGGGGGCCTTGGCGGTTAAACCCGAAGCTTGGCTTTTCTTCAACCGGGGCAATGTCCTCAGGGACTTGGGCCGGTTGGAGCAGGCCGTCGAAAGCTATGGGGAAGCCCTTCGGGTGAATCCCGGGCAAGCGGAGGCTTTGGCCAATCAGGGGGCGCTTTACCTGCGGGCCCGCCAACCGCTTCGGGCCCTGGAGAATTTCAACCGGGCCGTCGATTTAAGGCCCGGGGACCCGGACGCCCTCAACAACCGGGGCAACGCCCTGCGGGCCCTGGGCCGTCCCGGGGAGGCGCTGGCGGACTATGATCGGGCGCTGGCCTTGAGGCCCGGCCATCCCGACAGTTTGAACAACCGGGGCATCGCCCTGCAGGAGTTGGGGAGGGTTTCGGAAGCCCTGGCCGAGTATGACAAGGCCATCGCCGGGAGGCCCGATTTCGCCTTCGCCTATTGGAATAAATCCCAGGCCCTTTTGTTGGACGGCCGATTCGAGGAAGGCTGGAGGCTTTTTGAGTGGCGTTGGAAAAGCGCCACGAAGGAGGAGGCCCGGGCCTTCGACCGTCCCTTGTGGCTGGGGGGCCAATCCCTCGCGGGAAAAACCATCCTGATCTGGGCCGAACAGGGCATGGGGGACATCCTGCAATACGCCCGCTATGTCCCGCTTTTGGAAAAAGAGGGCGCCCGGGTGTTCTTCGAGGTTCCCGCGGCCTTGCTTTCCTTGTCGAGGACCCTTCCGGGCGGGGCGCGGGTCTTGGAGAAGGGGGGCGAAGTCCCGCCCCTGGATTTCCATTGTCCGCTCTTGAGCCTGCCCTTGGCCTTTAAGACCACCTTGCAAAGCGTCCCCGGGACGGTGCCTTATCTTTCCGCGGACCCGGCCCAAGTGGAAGCCTGGGGCCGAAAGCTGGGGGCGAAAACCAAGCCCCGGGTCGGCTTGGCCTGGTCGGGCAGGCCCGAGCACAGCAATGACCACAACCGCAGCATCCCCTTAAAGGATTGGGCGCCCCTGCTGAACCTTCCCCTGGAGTTCCACTCGCTACAAAAAGACCTCAAGGGCGAGGACTTGGCCTTCCTGCAATCCTCGGGCCGGATCCGGGACCACCGGGATTGCTTGGGGGATTTTTCCGACACCGCGGCCTTGGCCGCGAACCTGGATTTGGTGGTTTCGGTGGATTCCTCGGCGGCCCATTTGGCGGGCGCCCTGGGAAGGCCCCTCTGGGTCCTGGTGCCTTTCGCACCGGATTACCGCTGGCTCCTCAAGCGCCCGGACAACCCCTGGTACCCGCAGGCGCGGCTTTTCCGCCAGCCCAAGATCGGGGATTGGGAAAGCGCCTTGGAAACCGTGAAACGGGAGCTCAAGGGGCTCCCGTGATCTAGGCGGCTTGGGACGGGCCCAAGGCCACCACGGTTTGATGGGGGTTCATCACGCTTAAAAACAGGCTCATGTAATCCCGGGTATGCCGGGTGATGAGGAAGTTCTGCCGGACATGTTCCCGGCCGTTGCGCGCCAGGGCGGCGGCCTCCGCCGGGTGGTCCAACACGTGGCGGATGGCCACGGCGGTTCCCTCGATCGTATGCACCAAATAGCCGGTCTTGCCGGATAAGACCTGTAGGGGAATGCCGCCCACCGCCATGGCCACCACGGGCCGCTCTTTCCACAAGGCTTCCGACACCGTCAGGGCGAAACCCTCCTTCAAGGATTTTTGCAGGACCACCGTGCTGGCCCTTTGGAGCGCGTTGATTTCCAAATCCGAAAAGGGCGGTAGGTCCAAGATATGGATGCTCTCGTCCTGTCCGGCGGCTTCCTGGATCGCGGGTAAAATGTGGGCCGACTCCGGGTCGTCGGAGGCCGCCCCCCCGGCCAAGAGCAATTGGACGGAAGGATGGGTCTTTTTCACGAGCCGGAAGGCTTGGATCACGCCCAAGGGGTCCTTGAGTTTGTCAAAGCGGGAAACTTGGGTGATCAAAGGCCGGGCGGGGTCCAGGTGGTAGCGCTCCAAGGTCCGCCGCACGAAACTTTCGGGCAGGGGTTTGTTTTTGTCCGAAAGGGGGTCGATGGAAGGCGCGATCAAAAACTGGGGCTTGGGCATCTTTTGCGCGAAGCTGGGATGGGAAAAAACCGACGCGTCGTATTCTTCCATGATGGACGACAGGAATTTCCAAACCGGGGGATAGGGCGTGGAAACGTCCACGTGGCAGCGGTAAACCCACTTTTGGCCCGGCTTTTTCAGCTTTTGGAGCAAGCCCCCGGGCTGGGGGTCGTGGATGAATACCAGGGGTTTGTCCAACTGGGACCGCAACTTTTCGGCGTTCAAGTCCGTGACTTCCCAGTAGGCCTTCTGCATGGCGGGCGTCAGGGGTTCGGGCCGGCCATGCAGGGCGTTGTGCAGGGTCTTGGTGGCGGCGAAAAAGTCGGGACGCCCCTCGATGACTTCCCAGGTGGTTTCCACCCCCAACTCGTTCAACATCGGGACCATGTTGCGCAGGATCTCGGCCACGCCCCCGCCGTCCCGGGTGGAATTGACCATCACCACCGATTGGCCCTTCAGGTAGCCGGCCAGGCGCGCGATTCGGTCATGCTCCGCCGCGCCGATGATTTTACGGTATTCGGCGTAAGGGGAACTCATTTCACGCCTCCCGTGCGCCAACGCTGAAGCCAATGGGAGGCCGCCTCACCGGCGGATTCCCGTTCCACCCGCCCCACCGCCCGATGGACGGCCGCCTGGAAGCGGTTCTTGCGGAAAAGCCCCAGCGCGCGGGTCCGCAAGGATTCCAGGTCGCCCGAATAGGGGTTCAATTCCGCCAGGCTTTTCGCCTGGGCCTCAAAACCCAGTTCGGCGAGCCAATTGGAAAAGTCGTTGGCGAAGGGGCGGGCCCGGCCGTGGGCGTGGAGGGGGGATTCGATCAGGTGGAAATAAAGGGAGGCGAGGTCCACCCTTTCCAGCGCCTCCAGAAAGTCCTCCAGGTTTTTGGCCTCGTAGCCGGCGGGAAAAACCAGGCTGATGGATTTGCAAAAATGAAACTCCAAGCCGGCGGGGACCTTTCGCTGCCATCGGTCGGGTTCGGCTTCCAGGGGGGCGAGGGTTTCCAAGAGGGCCTGCTTTAAGGCCTCCAAATTGGGATAGTCCCGGGTGTCCAGGGCGGCCATCCGCTCCGCGAGGGCTTCTTCCTTCAGATTGTTGGCGGCCCAGAGGGCGAAATCCGACCGGTTCCAGGCGCCCAGGAAGGAATGGGCCCGGTAAAAACGATGGGTATGGTGGTAAATCGTGGATCCCTCGGCCTCGCGCAGGCCCGCGTGAAGCTCGGCCAAGTTGGCGGCTTTGCGGCCGGTCAGTTGGATGGACTCCACCGATGTCCTGAAAATAAAAGGCGCGGGCGCGCTCCCGTCACTTGTCATCGCGGTGTTCCTTTAACAATTCGATCACGAATTCCCGGGCCAAGTCCTTGCAGCCCAGCCCCAAGGCGATGGCCGCGCCCAGTCCCACCACGCCCAAGGCGATCAACACCAAGTCGGTCAGGAACTGGCCCGCCAAGCCCAGCGGTTCCAGGGAGAACATCACGGTCAGGCCGAAGGTGCCCCAGGCGATGACCTTGCCCCAAAAGCTGGGATGCTGGGCGCCCGAACCCACCAGCGCCAATTGGGCCAAGACCGAAAAAAACATGGCCAAGAGGGAACCCAGAAAAAGGATCAGCATGAAGCTCATGACCCGGGGAATCACGCCGAGCAAGGAAGCCAGGATGGTTTGCCCACCCTCCGATCCCAACAGGTGAATGGCCAAAAGAATGGCGAGGAACAAGACCAGGTAGAAAACGAAGGAGGCCAGCGATTTTGAGGCGCTGGAACCTTGGAAGCGCTTGGACCAAAGCTGGAACAGCCACAAGTGGCCCAGGCGATCGTCCAATTGAAGCTTCTTGAAAAACCACGCGGCGAAGCCCCTGAGGAGCCAGGCCGCCGTCAGCCCCGCCACCAACACCAAGAGGGCCGCCAAAAAATCGGGGGCCCAACTGCCCAAATCGGCCCCCAATTGCCTTAAGGGCGCCAGCCAAGCGTTTGTGTTTGCCTTTTCCATGCGTCGCCTCCAGAGATTTTATTTTTCGCCGCTTTGGGTGGCGGTTGTTTCCGTTTCCCGGGCCAGCCGGATGATGTCGTTCAAGATGCCCAGGGCCCAGGCGAAGATGTTGTTTTCCGCCACCGTCAGGCGCATGCGGGAAAGCCTGGCCTTTTGTTCCCCGGCGGGCATGGCCAGGGCTTGGCGCAGGGCCTGGGCCAAGGCGGCCGTGTCATAGGGGTTCACCAGCAGGGCCTGCTCCAGCTCCCGGGCGGCCCCGGTGAATTGGGACAGGACCAGGACCCCCCGGTCGTCGCTGGAGGCCGCCACGAATTCCTTCGCCACCAAGTTCATACCGTCGTGCAGGGAAGTGACCAAGCAGACATCGGCCAAGTGGTAATAGGGGAGCAAGGTGTCGAAATCCTGGTGCCCCTTGAGGAACCGCACCGGTTGCCAATCGGCCGCCCCATAGCGGGCGTTCAAGGCGGCGCAGCGCTCCTCGATGGCGTTGACGACCTGCTGGTAGTCCTCCAACCCGGTCCGGCTGGGCACGCCGATTTGAACCATCTGGACCTTCCCGATGTATTCGGGGTGGTTGTCCAAAAGGCGGTCAAAGGCCTCGAGCCGCTCGGGGATGCCCTTGGTGTAGTCCAAACGGTCCACGCCCAGGATGAGCTTTCGGCCCTGGAGCGCCAATTGCTGTTCCAACTCCCGGCAGTTTTTTTCCACCGCGGGGCCTTGGGATTGCCGGAAGATGGACTCGAAATCGATCGAGATGGGGTAGTGGTTGATGTGGGTGACCCGGTCGCCCCGTTCCACCCGGGACTTTTCCCAGTCGATCCGGCATTCCATCTCGAGCCCCACGGTTTCCAGGAAATTTTCGGCGTGGTATTTCAGGTGGAAGCCCAGGATGTCGTTGGCCAGCAGCCCCTCGAGGATTTCCTTTTTCCAAGGCAAGATCCTGAAGATCTCCGGGTTGGGCCAGGGGATATGCCAAAAGAGCACCGTCATCAAGTCGGGGCGCAGGGAGCGCAAATGGTGGGCCACCCGGCTTAAATGATAATCTTGCAGGAAAATGATGGCGCCGGACTCGGTGGTTTCAGCGACGGCTTGGGCGAACTTCCGGTTGACCTGGTCGTAGACCTCCCAATCGCTGGGAAGGAACTTGGGCCGGACGTAGCAGACATGGCAAAGGGGCCAAAGGGTCTCGTTGGAAAAGCCCTCGTAATAGCCCTGTTCCTCCCGGCGGGTGAGCCGGAGGCGCTTCAGGTGGTAGCTTTCCTCGCCCGGGGGAACGGCGACCTGGCCCTGGGTGTCGGTCACCTTGAAATCGGCGTT
>DATKNU010000135.1:0-3535 GCA_035541195.1 bacterium | reverse complement strand
CCTGCTCATCAAGGAAGTCGCCGAGACCATCGCGCTGTCCCGGGCGGTCAAGATCTTCATCTGCAACGTCATGACCCAGCCCGGGGAGACGGATTTCTTCACGGTCTCGGACCATGTGCGGGCCCTTTTCAAGCACACCGCGCCCAACTTCGTGCATTACGTCATGGTCAACAAGGAAAAAGTCCCCACCCGCCTCTTGGCCCGTTACGCCTCCTACGGCCAGGAGCCCGTGGTGGTGGACGACGCCGAGATCAAGAAGCTGGGGCCCAAGCTGGTGCGGGCCAACCTGCTCCACCAAAGGGATTTCGTGCGCCATGACCGGGACAAGCTGGGCCGGGCGATCCTGAGGCTTTTGGTGGTCTAGGGGCCGGTCCTTGGAAAGAGGAAGAGGGGAGTCTTATGATAGGAACATTGATCGTCACCCATGGGGAGTTCGGGAACGCCCTTTTGGAAACCCTGCGCATGATCCTGGGGCAAACCGAGGGGATTCTCTCGGTGCCTTTGCTTTCCAAGGATTCGCCCGAGAACCTGCGCCTGAAGATCCTCAAAGGCCTGGAACAGGTGGATCCCCAGGGAAAAGGCGCCCTGATTTTGGTCGACATGCTGGGAGGGACCCCCTTTAATGTGGGCATCCAATTGGCCGCCGAGCGCAACGTCAAGGTGATCACGGGCGTGAGCTTGCCCATGCTGATCAAGGTGGTTTCGGACCGGGAAGCCGAGGATTTGACCGCCCTGACCCGGGACATCCAACAAAGCGCCCGGGAATCCGTGGTGACGTCCGTGGAACTGTTCGACAGGAAGAAATGACCCGAGGGGGAATCGAGCCTTCATGATGGACATCCAACTCATCCGCATCGACGACCGGCTGATCCACGGGCAAGTGGTGGTGGGCTGGTCCAAGAGCCTCAACATCCAACGCCTGGTGGTGGTCAATGACGCCATCGCCAAGAACGCCATGCAACGCACCCTGATGGAAATGGCGGTGCCGTCAAACCTTCGGGTCAGCTTTTTCACCGTCGAAGAGGCCGTGGCGGCCGCCGCCAGCCCGGACACCGAGCGGGCCCTGGTGCTTTTTTCCACGCCCACGGACCTTTTGGCCTACGTGGAGAAGGGCGGCAGCGTGCGTTCGGTGAACGTCGGGGGCCTGCATTTCACCGAGGGCCGCCGGCAGGTCTGCAAGGTGGTCTGCGTCACCGCCGAGGACGTGGAAGCCTTCAAGAAGCTCCGGGCCAAAGGCATCGAAATGGAGATCCGGGCCGTGCCCGGGGACCTGAAGGAACCGCTGGAAAAGTACCTACCGGAGATCAAGGCATGAAAAAAATCACCCTCATCCTGGGCGTCCACAACCACCAACCCGTGGGCAACTTCGGGCAGGTCTTCGAGGCCCTCTTCCGCCAATCCTACGAGCCCTTCCTGAAGATCCTCAGCCGCTACCCGAAGGTCAAGTTCACCGTCCACACCACCGGGCCCCTGCTCGAGTGGCTGGAGCAGAACCAACCCGGTTACCTCAAGCTCTTGGGCGAGATGGTGAAGCGGGGCCAGGTCGAGCTCTTTACGGGCGGCCTCTATGAGCCCATCCTTTCCATCCTGCCCGACCGGGACAAGCAGGGGCAGATCCGGCGCTTGACCGAGCTGTTGGAAAAGAAATTCAAGGCCCCGGTCCAAGGCATGTGGGTGGCCGAGCGGGTTTGGGAGCCCCACCTGACCCTGCCCCTGGCCGAGGCCGGGGTGAAATACATCGTGATGGACGACGCCCATTTCAAGGCCACGGGTTTGAGGGAAGACGAGACCTTCGGCTATTACCTGATGGAGGAACAAGGCCGGACCCTGGGGGTTTTCCCCATCTCGGAGAAGATGCGCTACCTGGTCCCCTTCCAGGACGTGAACGAGACGATCAACTACCTTCGCTCGGTGGCCACCGAGGAAGGGGATCGTTGCGTGGTCCTGATGGACGACGGCGAAAAATTCGGCGGTTGGCCCGACACCTACCAATGGGTCTATGAGCAAGGCTGGCTGGAGCGATTTCTGCAAGCCCTGACCGACAACGCCCAATGGCTCACTTGCGCCACCTTCGCGGAGTTCGCGGCCACCCATCCCCCCAAGGGGCCCCTGGCCCTGCCCACCGGATCCTACACCGAGATGGGCGAGTGGTCCCTGCCCGCGGAAGCCGCCGCCGAGTACGAACGGATCCGCCATGAGGTGGGCGACCGGGGCGAGATGCCGCGCTTCGAACGCTACCTGAAGGGCGGCATCTGGCGCAATTTCCAGGTGAAGTACGCCGAGAGCAACCAAATGCACAAGAAGATGCTTTGGGTCTCGGACAAGGTCGAGAAGGCCCGCAAGCACCTGGCCAAAAAAAGCACCCCCCAGCAGAAAGCCCTTTTGGCCAAGGCCGAGCAGGCCCTCTATCGGGGCCAGTGCAATTGCCCCTATTGGCACGGGGTTTTCGGCGGCCTTTACCTGAACCACCTGCGCTTCGCCAATTACCGCCAGCTTATCGAGGCCGAGCGGGAAGCGGACGCCCTTTTACCCGCGCCGGCCCATGGGATCCAGGCCCATGTGACGGACTTCAATAAAGACGGCCGGGACGAGATCCTGGTGGAGACGCCGGCCTTTCACGCGCTGCTGGAGCCCGCCCGGGGCGGTTCTTTGCGGGAACTGGATTACTTGAAGAACCCCATCAACCTCTCGGACACTTTGACCCGCCGCCGGGAGGCCTACCACGCCAAGCTCTTGGCCATGGCCCATTCCAACGGCGAAGGGGGCCAGCCCGCCAGCATCCATGACCGGGTGCGCACCAAGGAGCCGGGGCTGGAACACCGGCTTTTCTACGACCGGGACCCCCGTACCAGCCTCATTGAGCGGCTGGTGCCCCTCGGCACCAACGTGGAACAGCTTTGGAAGGTCCAATATGACGAGTGGAGCGACTTCCACCGCCAGCCCTTCGACTTCAAGCTGACGCCGCCCAAAAAGAAAGGGGACCCGCTGAAGGTCCTCTTGTCCGCGGACGGCCTCTTCAAGGACGGCGGCGAGCCCTTGCCGCTTCGGCTCACCAAAAAATTGTCCTTCACCCCCGGGCATTTCCACCTCACCGCCGATTACCGCCTGGAGAACCTGGGCCACCGGGCCGTGAAGTTCCTCTTCCTGTCTGAGTGGAACCTGACCCTCTTGGCCGGGGACGCCCCGGACCGCGCTTATTTCGTCAAGGGTCGGGACCTTTCTAACCGGGCCCTCAACAGCATGGGCTTGGAAGAGGGGGTCGAGGAAGCGGGCATGACCGACGGCTGGCTCAAGCTCAAGGTCGACTTTAAGAGCGAGCCGCCCGCCAAGTTTTTCCGCTATCCGGTGGAGACCATCTCCCAATCCGAGGGGGGCTTTGAGCGGGTCTACCAAGGTTCCTGTCTTTTGTTCGGGCAGGAAGTCAGCCTGGCGCCCCGGCAGGTTTTTGAGACGACCCTGACCACCCAATTGCGGGAGGCGGCCGGCTCATGACCGAATGGCTGATGCTTCCCGCCTTGCTGGGGCTTTTGAGCCT
>DATKNU010000134.1:0-23521 GCA_035541195.1 bacterium | reverse complement strand
GGAACCGAGGCGCCGAATTGGACGCTATCGCCGGTCGACCGCGCGTCGGCCGCCTCCATCTGCCAATGGGAGGCGTTGGTTTCCAAGGCCGTCAAGCGCGTGAATTGAAAAACCGGGACCAGGTAGCCCCCGAAGGGTTTGTCCACCTTGGCCGACGTGGCGGCCGCCGACCCCCCCGCGGGCATGCCGGCGGCGGCCAATTGGGCGTCCACCCACATTTGATCCGGGGGGGATAGGCGGCCGCGCAATTGATAGGCGTAAGCGGCCGTCGGTGGGTCAGGGCGCAGGTAATTGGACTCATCCAAAGCCACCGTGCCTTCCCGCAAATGGCCCGACTGCACCTGGGCCAAACCCAAGTATTGATAGGCCAGGGCGTCCCGGGGGTCGCGTTCGATGCCCCGGCGGAAATAAGGGATGGCCGCCTCGAACTGCTTTTGGTTGTAAAGGGCGATGCCCGCCTGGTCCTCGGGGGAAGCCGGCGCCGCGGCCGCACTGGGAGCGGAGCTGGCGGTGGAACTGGCGGCGGGGGCGGGATTCGCGGCCGGCGACTGGGGCGCCGCGTAACCCGCGGGGGTTTCAAGCGTTTGGATGAAAGCCGTCAGTTGGCTGTTATGGGGCTGAAGGGCCTGTAATTTTTGGTAGTCCTCGAGGGCCGGGGCCGTTTGGCCCTGGGCGTAATAACAGTTGCCCGCCCCCATCAGGGCCTGGGCGTTGTTCGGATCCGCTTGCAGGGCGGCGTTGAAATATTGGAGGGCCTGGGCGTAATTTTTGGCGTTGTAAAGTTTCAACCCCGCGGCGGCGTAATCGGCGGCGGTGGCGGCGAAAAGCCCCGAGGCGGCCCCCAGCAGGGCCAGGGCCCAAAAAACCGGTTTCACCCCAAGCGGTCTCATAAAAGTCCCCCGGATACAAAGATGCCATCCGTCACGAGGGCGCATTATATATTCCGGGCCTTACTTTTGGGCGGCTTCCCACCCTAAAAGGGCCTTCTTGCGTTCCACGCCCCAATGATATCCGCCCAAAACGCCGCTTTCCCGGATGACCCGGTGGCAAGGGATGAGGTAAGCCACCGGGTTTTGGCCCACGGCCGTTCCCACGGCCCGGGAAGCCCCGGCCCGCCCCACTTCCCGGGCCAAGCGACCGTAGGAAACCAGGGCCCGGCCCGGCAGCCTGAGGAGCGCCTCCCAAACCTTCAACTGGAAGCTTGTGCCCTTGAGCACCAGGTGAATTTTCCCCGCCCCGGCTTTTTTCCTCCGGAACAAACTGCGGCCCATCCGGGCCGCGCGCGCGGGGTTCAACTTGAAGATGGAAAGCGGCCAGCGGCGCTTGAAGTCCCGCAGTTCGGGGCCAAAATCTTTTCCCCGCAAAAAAGCCAAGCCGCTTAAACCCCGGGGCGTGAAGAGGAGCAGGCACCGCCCGAAAGGCGAGTCGCAGGTCCCATACTCCAGGACGAGGTCCCGGCCCCGGCGGCGATAATCCCCCGGCGTCATGGCCTCCACGCTCACCAAAAGATCATGCAGGCGGCCCGGCGAGGAGAGGCCCGCGTCGAAGGCCGCGTCCAAGAGGCTTTTGGATTGAAGCAGCCTTTGCTTGGCGTTTTGGGCGCTGAGATATTGGATGAATTGCTTGGGGCTCACCCCCGCCCAGCGCTTGAAAAGCCGCTGGAAATGAAAGGGGCTCAATCCAGCTTCCCGGGCCAGCTTGCCCAGCGGGGGATTTTCGGAAAAGTGCCGGGATAAATAACGGATGGTTTTTTCGACCCGGTCGTAATCCTGGGGTTTCACGGCGGCTCCTTGAAGAAGATGGAGCCTACTCTAGGGCCTTGGATGGGCCCGAGCCACCCGGTTCTTGCTATAAGCCGCAGGAGAGGAAAAGACCATTAAACGAAAGGCTAATTAGAGCTAATCCCCCTAATTTCATTGAACTCTGCACGAACACCCGAAAGAAAGACCCTAAAACTATGAGAGCGATTTCTGTCCCTAGTGAGACATTCTCCCATTAAACGGGCACCAGACTTTTTTTGAAATTCAGGGATAATACTCATTAATTCGTCAGAAGGCTTAACTATTTCATCGGAAATTCGATAGCGTGCCTGATAATTAAGGGTTTTTAATTCTTCTTTCTGATATGCCTCGGCCAGAGCTTCGGGTTCGCCAAAATACCACGCCTCCAATTCCTGACAAACAATCCTAATCAATGTTTCGGGCTTATTCCCCTGCCTGCACAAATCCGCAATTTCTTTTTTTAAAGCTTTGCAATCTCGGCCATCATTATCATGCAAAACAATAAACCTAACTCCAGGTTCTCTCCACGCCTTTAGCTTCCTTGGAACGCTCTGTCGTAGATCATGTTTCCCCTCATGGGCGATGCACAAAAATTCCATGCCAGGAAACAATCTGGGCAATAGTCCATCCAGTAAAGCCTTCATCGAAACTTCTTCTAACAAAAAAATTATTCTTCCCATTTTGCCCCTGCGCCCTCAAAGAGCCCTTGCTTCCACAAGGAACCGGGCAGATCACCTTCATCTATTAAATTTCTCAGCGTTTCATTTTCCGATGCTCTTTTGGCGGTAGTAAATCCATCTTTTTTTATTAACCAGTAAATCTCATCCAATCTCGACGCATTCAAAAATTCAGGCGAGTGGGTCGAAATAAAAACCTGACCGCCTCTTCTTGCATAATCGCGGAACTCCTCCACCAACTCGTGTAACAATTCAGGATATAGTTGGTTTTCCGGTTCTTCAATCGCAAGCAAAGGATGGGGTTTGGGATCATAGAGCAGTATCAAATAAGTAAACATTTTTATAGTCCCGTCCGAAACATACTTCGCAATAAACGGGTCTTTAAAACTACCGTCTTGAAACTTCAGCATAAGTCTTCCATCTTCTGTCGACTTAGCTTCAACTTGCTTCACTCCCGGCACTCTTCGCCTCATTGCTTTAAGAACCTTTTCGAACCGGTCACGATGATGTTCAAACATATACTGAGCTACCTGCGCAACGTTTTCACCATGTGTCGAGAGATGCTCTGCATAACCCGCTTCAACGCTTATTCTTGCATCGCTGATATGAAAGTCTGAAATGTGCCAATTTTCAATCAAGCTTCTAAACTCGGCAACAACTCTAAATTCTTTGAACTGCCCCAAACCCTTTATGGCTAAAACACTCGGATCATCCAAGACGTGCTCTTTCCGAACGGCTTCAACACCTTCTTCGCCATAGGCACCTTCATTTGTGATCGCTGTTCCTTTGCCTCGGGAAAAATCGACAAAATGCCACGGTTGACCATTTTGCCCTCGTCGAAATTTTAGAATTTCACGATGAACAACAGGATGCCCTAAGTCTTCTGCCACTTCCAATTGATAAGTAGCAAGCCTACCGCCACTCTCCCGAAACTTTACCGTAATTGAAATCGGATCTTTTTCTCCCCGACTAACCAGTTCGCGAAAACCACCTCTCCTAGTTACGGCCACAGAAACATTTTGAGTTAATGATTCTTTTAAAAAACTAAAGACATCGAATAGAGTGGATTTTCCAGAGCCATTTGCTCCGACCACAATGGCTAGTTTGGGCAGGTTTGATAATTTCGTGTCGCGAAATAACCTGTAATTTTTTATCTCTATAGCTTCAATTTGCATCATCGATCGTCTCCTCTTTGGGAACGAATCAATCCTAATTTATCTACATTACTTTTTTGAAAAATTAAAAACCAGTTGTTTTATCGGTTTCAATCGGAAGATCAGAAACATACACATAAAGGGGCCGGTCCTTTTTGGGGACGGATTTGAGGGCCGGCAGACCTTTGACCTTGACCCTTATTTCTTTATGGGAAAAAAGAAGGTGGAGCGACTCCCCGCCGATGAGTTCCAGCGAGGGCTTGGCCGGCCCGCCTTGAAGGAGCACCCGGCCGGCGTCGCAAAGGCGCTTGGCGGCCATGCGGGTCTTGGCGAATCCCATGAGCTTCAGGAACAGGTCAATCCGCAAGGCCGGAAGCGCTTATTTATCCACGTAAAAGCGGAAGCCCAGGGTGGATTGAAAGCCCGAAAAGTCCACTTGGTAAGAGGGTAGGCTGTAGCCCGTCACGCCGCCATGAACCGTGGGATTCACCACCAGGCGGCGGTAAGAAGCCCCCCAATCCAGGGACCAGGTCTTTTCCTCGTCCAGGAAGGCTTCCAGGTCCGCGCCCAATTGGCCGCCGAAATTGCCGCCGTCCAAATAAAGCACGCCCGAATGGGTTCCGCTGAAGGCCGTCGAGCCGCCGAACAGCAGGTAATAGCCCCCCAAGGCCGAGAGGTCCAGGTTCAACCCGTCGGACAAGGGCAAGAGGAACCGCGGCCCCGCCAAGAGGCCGACGGCGTTTTGCGACCAGACGCCCTTGGTGCCGGTGGCATCGGTCACCTGGGCCGCGAATTTATCTGAGACTTGCAGCCTCAAGCCCACCTGCAGTTGGGGATCCAGGGTCGTTTCCACCCCGAATTCGCCCCCCAAGCCGAAGGGGAAGCCTTGGTCCACCTTCGTGCCCGCGGGGTAGTTTTGTTCCAAATCCCCCGTGCCGTAGGCCCAAGGCAAGACGCTCAGGTCCAGGGTGGTGTTGCCCTCGTCGGGCAAGGAGGAATAAACCGGGGCTTTTTCCACCGACACCGAGTCGCTGGCGATGGTGGTGGCGGAAGCCACCGCGTTGGGCAAGGTGCCCGACACCGGGGCGGAAGCGCCCGGGGCGGTCGTCAGGGGTGCCGCGGCCGCGGGGGCCTTGAGCGAGTCATAGGGCAGGTCGGCGGCCGCTTCGTCCGTCAGGTCCTTGCTGTATTGGACGTAAACTTTCTTCTTCAGCGACTCCACCCAATCCTTCAAGGCTTGGTCTTGGTTGCCCTTGCGCAATTGGTCCTTGATGTCGGAAGCCACCGCGTCGAAATCCTCTTGGTTTTTCGAGAAGACCTTCACGATGTAAAAACCGTCCACACCCGCCACCAGGCTCAGGGCCCCCACGGGGGTGGCGAAGACGCCCTTGGCCAATTTGGGCTCCAGCGCGGTCTTGGCCACCGTGCCGATGTCCCCGCCCTTGTCCGCCGAACCCGCGTCCTCGGAATATTTCTTGGCGGCGGCGGCGAAATCCCCCCCGGCCTTGAGCTGTTGCAGCACCTGCTGGGCCTGGGCCTTGACCTCGGCCGCGTAATCGGCCTTGGAGCCCGCCGGCACCTTGAAGAGGATGATGGCGAAGTGGGCCTGGTTGAAGTCTTCCTGGTGCTGGGCATAGTACTGCCGGGCCTGGTCGTCGGACACCACCAGGCTCTGGGGGAGGTCGGATTGCTTTTGGCGCAGCATGTGCTGGGCCTTGAGCCGCCGGGCCAATTGGACCCTCAGGTCCTGCTTGAGGTCGTCGGGGGTCATGCCCTGGGTGGCCAAGGCCTTGTCGAACTCGGCTTCGGTGGGATAACCCTTCTTCATGTCGTCGATCTGTTGGTCCAGCGAATGGTCGATTTCGGCGTCGGTCACGTCGATCTTCTCGGCGTCCGCCTCGTCGGCCAGGGCCACTTCCTCGATGAAGCTGTTGAGCACCTGCTGCCGGGCCTTGGCGTAATCCGGGCTCTTGGGCGGGGGGACCTTGAGGCCCTGGCCGATGAAATAAGCCTGGATGGATTCCTCCAACTCACCCTGGGTCATGACTTCGTGGTTGGCGATGACCGCGATGCCGTCCACCAATTTGGCCCAAAGGGGCGGGGCCCACAAGAGGGCCGCCAGCGCGAGAATCCAGAGTTTCTTATTTCCCATTCTTATCCTCCAAGGTAACCCCCAGCACGGGGGCCAAATCCGGGTTGATCCGGATCACGGAACGCCGCTTGAGGTCGCCCATCCACTGGTCGAACCGCAAGTCCTGCTCTTCTTTTAAAAGCGAATCCCGGATTTGCCCCTTCACTTGGGCGAAAGTCTGCATTTGCCGGGGCTCAAAGGCCTCCAACCGAAAAAGATGATAGCCAAAATGGTCGTGAAAAGGTTTGGAAATCTGCCCGGGCTTCAAGGCCCGAAGCTGCGCCAAGTAGGGCGCGGGCACTTGGTCCACCGGCTGCATCCCCCAATCCCCGCCCTCGGACTTGTCGTCGGACAAGGACAAATCACCCGCCACCTTGGCGAAATCCTCCCCGGCGTTTAGACGTTTCAGCGCCTTCTCCAGGTCGGCGCGCTTTTGCACCACCAAGTGGGAGGCCCGCACGGATTCGGGCTTCCAATAATCCGCCAAGTGGGACCAATAATAGTCCTCCACTTCCTGGGGCGTGATCTCCACCAAGGCGTTCACGTCCCGGTCCACCAGTTTAGCCGCCAACCGTTCCTGCAGGAGCTTGCGCTTCCAGGCTTCCTCGCTGACGCCCTGGGTCTTGAGGATCGCCTCGAAATCATCGGGCATCTGCTGAAGGGCCTCGTTCAAGTCCCGGGCCCACTCGGCGCGGGTGAGCTTCACGCCTTCCTTCCGGGCCTGCTGGACCAAAAGCCGCCGGTCCACCACCTGCTCGAACAAGCGCCGCTTGATGGCGCGCATCTGGCCCTCGGACACCGCGCTGTAATGGATGGCCATCAGGCGGAACTCGGTGTCGAATTCCTCCAAGGCGACGGCTTGGCCGTTGATGAGCACCGCCGTCTTGTCCGCCGGCACCGGCGGGCTCTTGAAATCAACCGTGGGCTGGCAGGCGGGCAGGAGGCCCGCCAGGCCTAAGGCCAAAAAAAAACGGCCGGCCACCGAGGGAAAAAAGCGCATCGGGGACCGGCCGGGAATCTTACTTGGCGCTGGCCGCGGGGGCGGCCGACGGGGCGGGGCCGGACCCCTCCAAGGCCTGCTGGCTGGGCGACAGGCTGCCCAGGTATTTCTGGATGACCTCTTCCTTCTGGTCGATCTTGGTGTTGCCTTGGAACTGGGTCAGGAGCTTGTCGGCCTGCAGGCGCAGCTTGATCTGCTGCTTCACCTTGTCGTTATAAGGGGGGACCTGCTGGCCCTGCTTCTTGGCTTCCAATTCGATCAAGGCGTAACGGTCGCGGATTTCCTTCTCGGTCACCACCACCTTGTCCACCTGGCTGGCCGCGAAATGCTGGGACAAGAGCATCTTGGTGTAGGAGTCCTTGTAATTTTTCTCCAGGCGGTTGACCGTGGCCTCGTCCTTCTTGAGCTTGTCCTTGATCTGCTTGAGCTGCAGGTCGGCTTGGATCAGCTCCTTCTGCATGGCCTCGTCGAACTTGGGGTCGGTGTAGTTGGCTTGGCGCAGGGCGGCCAACACCACGTCCTGGTCTTCCAGGCTCTGGAGCACTTCCCGGGCCTGCTCGGCGTTGTCCGGGTCAATGGGCTGGGGCGAGAAAACGCGCAACAGGTCCATCTGGCGCATCCAATCCGCGAAGGTGATCTTGGTGTCGCCCACGGTGGCCACCACGTCGTCGCCCGAAACGCCGGCCGCGCCGTAGGGATTGCAGGAAAAAGCCGTCAGGGTCAAAAACCCCGCGGCCAGGATCAAGGCGTAAACACTCCAACGAGAAGACATGGAAACTCCCTTTCTTGAAAACCATCAGGATTTCAGCCGGCGAAGAGGCGGTATCCTAACATGGCCCCCCAGGGCCCGCAAGGCGCTTCCCCCCAACCGCCGGAAAGTCAGGCTGAAGCGATGTCTAAGAGCAGTTTTTGGACGGACTGAAGCCGTCCCTCGGGGCCTTCCTCGCCCTTGGAAACCCTGAAAGAAATCGAGTGGGCGTCCTGGGCCGAGAAACGGATGCGGGTGGGCGGCCATTGTTTCATCCACTTCTGGACCTTCTCGGGCGAAGGCGCTAGGTCCGGGTGCCATTGCAGGAAAACCCAACCGCCTTGGGCCTCCAAGCGTTGGATGCCCTGGGCCTTGACGGCGGGCCGGAGGGCCGCCACGCGCATCAAGGTGGCGGCCTCGGGCGGCAGCTGCCCAAAGCGGTCCTCAAGCTCCGCCTGGATGTCCCTCAAGCCCGCCTCGTCTTTGGCCTCCACCAAGCGCCGGTAAAACTCGATCTTGACCGCTTCCTCGGGGATGTAGTCCTTGGGCAGGTAGGCGCTCAAGCCCAAGGAGAGCGCGGGCGTGAAATCCAGCGGCGCTTCCTCGCCCTTGGCTTGGGCCAATTCCTGCGACAACATGCGGCTATAGAGGTCGAACCCGATGGAATCCAGCGTGCCGTGCTGTTGGGTGCCCAAGACGTTGCCCGCGCCGCGGATTTCCATGTCCTTCATGGCGATGTGCATGCCCGAGCCCAGCGAGGAAAATTCCTGCAGCACTTCCAGGCGCTTTTGGGCCAATTCCCGCAGGGTGAGGTGGCGGGGGTAAAAGAAGTAGGCGTAGGCCTGGCGGTTGGTGCGGCCCACCCGGCCCTTCAATTGGTGGAGTTGGGAAAGGCCGAAAAGGTCCGTGCGTTCCACGATGAGCGTGTTCACGTTGGGCATGTCCAGCCCCGACTCGATGATGGAAGTGCAGACCAACACGTCATACTCCCGGTCCACGAAGTCCATCATGATGGATTCCAGCTCGTGCTCGGTGAGCTGGCCATGGGCCACGGCCAGCTTGGCCTCGGGCACCAGCTTGTGCAGATGGTCGGCGATGCGCTCGATGTCCCGCACGTGGTTGTGGACGTAAAAAACCTGGCCCTCGCGGTTCATTTCCCGGCGAATGGCCTCGGCCACCAGTTTGTCGTCCATGGGGCCCACATGGGCGGACACCGACAGGCGGTTTTGGGGGGGCGTGTCGATGATGGAAATTTCCCGGATGCCCGACAAGGACAGGTGCAGGGTCCGGGGGATGGGCGTGGCGGTGAGGGTGAGCACGTCCACGTCGGTCTTGAGGGCCTTGAGCTTTTCCTTTTGGGCCACGCCGAAGCGGTGCTCCTCGTCGATGATGAGCAGCCCCAACCGATTGAATTTGACGTCCTTGCCCAAAAGCCGGTGGGTGCCGATGACGATGTCGGCCTTCCCGTCCCGGGCTTCCTCGAGGGTCTTTTTCACCTCCGAGGGCTTGCGGAAGCGCGACAGCATCTGGATGTTCACCGGATACTCGGCCATGCGTTCCTTGAAGGTGTTGAAGTGCTGTTGGGCCAGGATGGTGGTGGGCACCAAGAGGGCCACTTGTTTCTTGTCCTGCACGGCCTTGAAGGCCGCCCGCATGGCCACCTCGGTCTTGCCGTAACCCACGTCGCCGCACACCAGCCGGTCCATGGGCTTGTCGCTTTCCATGTCCTTCTTCACGTCCCGCACCGCCCCATATTGGCCGGGGGTGAGCTCATAGAGGAAGGCGTCCTCGAACTCGTGCTGCCAGGGCGTGTCGGGGGAAACGGGCTTCTTCTTCATGGACTGCCGGGCGGCGTAGAGCGCCATGAGCTCCCGGGCCACGGCCTCGATCTCCCGGCGCACCTTGGCCTTGGTGCGGCTCCAAGTGTCATTGCCGAGTTTGGAGAGCACCGGCGAGCCTTCGGCGCCGATGTAACGCTGCACCAGCGCGATCTGGTCGGTGGGCAGGTAGATCTTTTCCGAGTCGGCGAACTCGAGCTGGATATATTCCCGGGTCACGCCGTCGATGGTCAGCGGCGTCAATCCCCGGTAAAGGCAGATGCCCGAATCCACGTGCACGGCCCAATCGCCCAGGCCCAATTCGGAGAGCGACCCCAGGGGCTTGCCCCCGGCGATGGAGCGCCTCGCCCGCCGGCGCCCGCCCCGGTAGCGGCGGAAAAGGTCGTGATCGGCCACCACCACGCGCTTCACCTCGTCCAGGGCGAAGCTTTGCTCGATCTCGCCCAAACGCAGGGAAAGCCTGGGATCCCCCTTGGGCGTGAATCCGGCTTCTTGAAGCAACTCCGTCAACCGGCCCTGCTCGCCCTTGTTGTGGCACCAAAGGGTGACCTGATAATCCTCGGCCAGCCAGCGCTTGAGGTCCGCCGTGAAGGAAGCGAACTTCCCGTAATAAGGGGGCAACCCCCGGGACTCGACCTTCAGGGATTGTTGGGCGTCCTGGCCGAACAGGCGTTGCTCCAGCTGTCCCAGGGCCTGGGCCCGGCCTTTTTGAAGCGCCTTCACCCAGGGGTCCAGCGGCGCGAACATCGCGTCCACCGGATAGAGGTCCGACCCTTCTTCCGCGGCCTGCCGGGCGCAGGCCTGGAGCTGGGCGGCCAAGTCCTCGGCCTTGCGCTCCAGGGCCTGGGGCTCCACCAGAAGGATCCGGCATTCCCCCGGCAAATAATCGAAGAGGGAGCCGCGCTTGTCAAAAGCCCCCAGGGCGTGCCAGGGCCAGCTGGGAAAACGCCCGGTGGCCGCGAACAGTTCCTGGGCGGTTTGGGCCCAGCGCGACTCCTCCCGGGCTTTTTCCCTCAGCGCCCGCTCCAGCTTCTTGGCGACCGGGCTCTCCAGCACGATTTCGCGGGCGGGAAAAACCCAGACCTCGTCCATTTCCCCGGTGGATCTTTGGTTGAGCAGGTTGAGCGGCCGCACGGACGTGAGGGTGTCGCCGAAGAGCTCCAACCGCACCGGCCCCGAGGGCGAACCCGGCGAGGCCAGGTCCAGGATGCCGCCGCGCATGGCGAACTGCCCGGCCCGCGACACTTGGTTCACGGCCTCATAGCCCATGGCCACCAGCTTTTGCTTGAAGTCCGGCGGGATGTCCGCGTCTTTTTTCAGGATGATGACCTTCTCGATCCACTCATCCGGCGGCAGGGTGTTTTGCAGGGCCCCCAGGAGCGGGGCGATGACCAAGCCCTTCTCGTTTTGCATCAATTGGTAGAAGGCCCTTTGGCGCTCGCCGATGAGTTCGGCGTCCGGCTCCTCCACGTCCCGGGGCAATACTTCCCAAGCCGGGCAGAGGGCCACCCGGGCTTCCGGCAGCCAACTGGAAAGGTCGTCCCGCAGGATGTCGGCTTCTTCCCGGGTGGAGGTGAGCAGTACCCAGGGTTTCTCTTCGGCCAGCCGGGCGTAGGCCCAGGCCAGGAAGAAGCCCTTGGCCGATCCGCTCAAGCCCTGGAGCAGGGTGAGGCCCCGCCCTTTTTGAAGCGCCGCCAGGGCGGCTTCGCCCTGGGGCCAATCGATTTTTTGAAGGTCCGACGCCATGAAGCCCCATCCCCGAGAAAATAAAAGGCCCAACGCCAAGAAGGGCTTTTCGTCCCGGAAGGACAAAAAACCCTGGAAAAGCGCCGTAAAGGTGGGGAGATGATGCCCGGAGGTGAAATAAAAGTCAATCCGGCGGGAAGGGACAAAAAAAGCGGAAGGCTTGAAGGCCTTCCGCTTCTGGGCTGATGAAACTTAATCCTGGTTCAAAGAAGGGACCAAGGTTAAGAGGAAAATACATTCGGGACAAACCAACAGGTGGGATTCCACCTCGGCCTTTTCGGCTTCCGATAATTTTCCCAGCCGGTACTGATTAAGCTGTTCCTTGACGACTTCGCATTCCGAGCCCATACCGTGCCTCGCTTTCCGACAAGTGCGTATCCAGTGGTGTTCGCCTGCAAGCGAGATTGAGATGAGTCATGAAAAAGCATCATCCGTGCCAAAAGGTAAAACGAAAAACCCGCCTTTTCGGGCTTTTTAGGTTTCAAAGACCCTTCCAAATTCCCAATGAATCGTGATTTTAGGTTTCATTTTTAGGGGAAGGACGCCAAAAACACGCAAAAACCTTGGCTGAAATTTGGCGAAAAGGTGCGCTTTTCGACAGTCGGCGATCAGCGGGCGGCTTGGAAAAGGGAGAAAACCAGCCAGATGGCGCAGGCGGAGCCGATGGGAACGGTGAGGTTGTCGTCCACGTCGAAGGAGAAAAGCTCGATCAAAGACCCCGCCAAACCGCTGAAGAAGGCCACCCGCCAATCGCCCAGCATGGCCCAAGCGATGGCGAAGGCCACGAGGAAGAAGGAAAAGGTCCCCTCGGCGGAACGGTGGAAAATCTTGAGTTTGCCGAAATAAAGGCCGCCCAACTCGGCGGCGGTGTCGCCCAAGGAAAGGAACAACATGGCCGTGATGGCGACCGGCCGGGGGAACAGGAAGATCACCAAGGTGAAGGCGAAGGTCAGGAAAGTGGCGCCGTTGAACTTGTTCTGCTCCGTTCGGCGGATGAGCACCGAGAAAAACTTCATGAACTTGGAATTAAAGCGCCGGTCGTTGAGCCTGAGCCAATCCAGGGCGAAGAATCCCAAAAAAGCCGGGGCCATGACCCAAAGCAGGGTGTGGCGCAGGTCCGCCTCGTTCTGGTGGAGCGGGTTATAAAGATAGGCCAAGGGCAGGATGGAGGCCGACACCACGTGATAGACCTTCCGGAAGGCCTGGAAGGGCTTGAGCACGCGCCGGGGCGCGGGCAAGACGGCGGCGGTCGGGGCGGCGGTGGGCAAGGCCTTTTCCTTCGGGACGGGTTGGCTAAAACGGCGCCATCATAGCACCGGCTTTTGATTTTCCAAAAGCTACTTTTCGCCCCGGCCGGTTTTCTCGAGGAAATAGGTCAAATGCTCGAGCTCCGAGGCCAAGTCCACCTCGCGCACCAGGACCGACTTGGGCACGGTGATGAGGCAAGGGGCGAAATTGAGGATGGCCCGAACCCCCGCGTCCACCAAAAGCTCGGCGGCGCGTTGGGCCTGGCTGGCGGGCACCGCCAGGACGCCGATTTCTATTTTTTTATCCCGGATGACCTGGCGCAAGGAAGGCGTGGGCCAAATCTTGACCCCCTCCAGTTCCCAACCCACTTTGGAAGGATCCACGTCAAAGGCCGCCTCGATGCGGAAACCCGCCTTGGAAAAACCGCCGTATTGAAGCAGCGCCATCCCCAGGTTGCCGGCGCCCACCAGGGCGATGGGCCAGGCCTTGTGCAGCCCCAGGATGCCGCGCATCTTGCCTTCCAAGGTTTTGATGTCGTAACCCACGCCCCTTTGGCCGAACTGGCCGATGGCGGCCAAGTCCTTGCGCACCTGGGCGGGGTTGATGGCCGAGGCCTGCGACAATTCCTGGGAGGAGATGACGCCCCCCGCCCGGGTTTCCATCGAGGCGAAACAGCGCAGGTAAACCGGGAGCCGGGCGATGGTGGGCTGGGGTATCTTTTTGCGGGCGTGGGGCGTTTTTTTCAGGGCCAAGGTTTTCTCACCACTCATCCTGGGTTTCTTTTTGGAAGAAGACCCGCTGTTCCTCCAAAAACCGGGCGCGGCGCCTCAGGGCGTCCTTCACCTTGGCCTTCAGGGACGCCAGGCTGAAGGGCTTGGACAGGTAATCGCAGGCGCCTTGCTTGAGCGATTCCAGCCCGATGGAAAAGGAACCGTAAGCCGTCATGATGATCACGAAAACGCGTTTGTCCCGGACCTTCAGGTACTGGAGCAACTCCAGCCCGGTCATTTCGGGCATGCGCATGTCCACCAAAGCCAGGTCATAAGCGTTCTTGCGCTGCAGGGCGATGGCCTGGGTGGCGCTGGTGGCCGTGTCCACCCGGTAGCCCAGGGGCGTGAGGCTTTTTTCGATGAGCCGGGTGAAGTCGGCCTCGTCATCCACCACCAACAGGTGGGCCAGGGGCGCCTTTTTCTTGGCTGGGCTTTTCTTTTTTCGCCGGATGGGTTTTAGTTTGGGCATGGGTCCTCGCTAGGCTTCATTATAGTCCAAATCCCCCGAAACGCCCGGGCGGGCGGGCGTCATCCCCTCCCGGGGGAATTCCAAGGTAAAAACCGTCCCCTCGCCCACCCGGCTTTGGACCGCGACCTTCCCCCCATGCTCCTCCACGATGCGCTTCACGATGGCCAACCCCAGCCCGGTGCCCCGCCCGAAATTTTTGGTCGAGTAAAAAGGCTCGAAGATCCGTTTGAGGATCGCCGGGGGGATGCCCTTGCCGTTGTCCCGGACGCTCACCCGCAGGACCCCCCGATCGTCCTGGGCGCTGAGGCGCACCGGGTGGGGCTGGAAGCGGACGCCCAGGGTGATCACCCCCCCGCCGCCCGGCGGGATCGAGTCCGCGGCGTTCTCCACCAAGTTGAGCAGCACCTGGAAAAGCCCCTCGGGGTATCCCCGGAAGGACGCCGCTTGGGGCTGCAGGTCCAGGATCAATTTGCCGCCGTTCTTTTTGAGCTTCGGCCCCACGGCCTCGGCCACCATACGGGCCAGGTCGCCCCAATCCACGGGCTTGACCTCCGACAGGCTTTGGCGGCTGTAATCCAGGATGCCCCGGACGGTCTTCACCGCCCGGTCCAGAAACCCGCGCAGGCGCGCGAGCTCCCGGTAAGTGGCCCGGTCCTTACGGGTGCCCTCCATGAGCAGTTCCAAATGGCCCGAGAGCAGCCCCAAGGGCGTGTTGACGCCGTGGGCGATGCGGCCGGTCAACTCGCCCAACTGGATGAGCCGGCGTTTTTGCTCCAAGTGTCGCTCCCGGATGCGCAGCTTTTCCTCGCGGCTCCAGACTTGGCGCATCAAAAGGGCGCAGACCGCCACCATGAGGGCGGAAAAGAAAAACCAACGCAGGCCCTGTTTCCAGTAAAAGGCCAAAAGGTCCGGAGGCGGCGCGGCCTCCATTTGGGCGGCGAAACGGTTGACCTCCCCGGCCCCGAAAAGTCCTGGGACGTCCCAACGATAGTCCAGGATGAAGAAGCCCAAAAAGATAGCCGCGCAAAGCGGCAAGACCGCCGCGTTCATCCGGGGCGGCAGCACCAACACCGCGCTGGCCAGCACCAGCAGGAACAAGGGCAGGTAATAACTGGCGGGCCCGCCCGAAATGCCCACCCAGGCGCCGAGGAAAAGGCTGTCCAAAAGGAACACGAAGGGCAAAAGGGCCGCCGCCAGGCGTTTGGACCGCCCCAAGATGGCGAAGAGCAGGCTGAAAAGCGACGCCGTCAGCAGGATCAAGGATCCCGCCGCGGCCTGGGACCCGCTTTCCACGCCGAAAAGCAAAATCCCCAAGAGGACGATGCAAAGGGTGCGGGTCCGGATCAGGGACTGGAAAACTTGGTGGAAAGTCTCGAGGGAAGCCAAGGCGCGCTCTTTTCTAAGGCCGGGTTACCGGAGGCTTCGGCCGATCCACTTTAAATAATCCGGGTCGCCTTGGGCCACGGGCAAGGCCAGGATTTCGCAGACCTCATAGGGATGATGCTCACGGATGGCCTTGGACAATTGGGGCCAATGGGATTTTCGGCTCTTGATGACCAGCAGTTCTTCCCGGGCCCTTTCCATCTTCCCCTTCCACCAATAGAGGCTGCGGACCGAAGGCAGGATATTGACGCAAGCCGCCAGTTTGCGACCCACCAGCAGCTTGGCCAGGCGGTCGCTGGTGGCGCGGTTGGGGCTGGCCACGAAGACCACCCAGGCCCGGGAGCTCACGAGGCTTCCGTCCCCGGGGACAACTCATATTGTTTCTCGCCCGAAAGGGACCTCGTCACGCGGGAAACCGCGGGCGCTTCCCCGCCCAAAACCTTTTTCTCGCCGCTCCCGGGCAAAGCGAACACCTTCATCCCATCCGCCACTTCGACCATTTCGGCCAAACGGTTCTTCGTGAGGATCTCCAGGCGCCTGGCGATGGAGATCATGTCCAGCCCCATGAAGGCCTGCAGGTCCTGGTTGGAAGCCACCGCCCGGCCCGACTTGGCCAGGAAGTAGAGGAGTTTTTTGCAAACCAGGTCGAGTTTCAAATGCTCGTTGACCGCCTCGAAGAGGTCCTGGAATTCCACCCGGGAACCCCGGCGCGCGAAACCCCGGTACATGCCTTCGGACAACAAGAAAAGGAACCGCCGGGGGTTCCCCCCGGCCAGGGCCAGGCTCAGGATGAGGGCCTCGGGCTCCAAGAATTTTTCCGCCCCTCCCTTGAACCCCGCCTTTTGAAGCCTGGTTTCCAAAAGCTGGCGCATCTGCCCGTGGGTGAAGCCCTCGACCAGCACGACGTTCTTGAAGAGCCCCAGCACGGTGGGTTCGGCGCCTTCCCGAACCACCGACGCCACCTTGGCGTGGAACTCCTCCTGCAGGGAAATGGCGAAGGCCATCTGGGGCAGTTCCAAGAGGGGTTTGAGTTCCTCCAAGAGTTGCAATGTCCGTTCGGAGCGCGTCAAATGCTGGACGCGGTCGCCCTTGATCTTTTCCAAGTCGTCCACGAAGACCAGGAAAGGTTTGGGCGACTTGGCCGCGAGGGTCTTGATGAGCGACAAGAGGACGTTCTTGGAAAGGGCCTCCGATTCCATCCGCCGGCTTATTTCCCTCAAGTTCAAACCCGGCACCTTGGGGACCTGCACCAGGATTTCCCGAAGCAACTCGCAGAGGAAATAGCGGGCGTCGTCCAGGGGCACGCCGATGCTGATGCGGTGGTAGGCCGCGGGGACGCTCTCCTGCAGGAACTGCATCAGGCTGCTCTTGCCCATGCCCGGCTCCCCGGCCACGCCCACGTTGCCCAGCGCGAAAAGGGACGAACTGAGGCGGTCCACCAGGGCCTGCCGCCCGATGAAATAATCCAAATTGTGTTTTTGAAGCGCCAAGGTGGTGAAGGGATCCAGCGAAAGCCCGAAATGGCGGAAGGCCGTGGCCGGCTTGGGGGTTTTGGTTTTCCTTTTTTTCACGGGCGCTTCCTCAATGGCCCAGGGACATGCGCTCGCCCACCACGGCGAAGGGCTTTTGGAAACCCGCCTTGCCCTTGACCTCGACCGGCGGCAGGGCGATGAGCTCGAACTTTTCCCCGGCGGCCCGGGCCATCTCCTCGTTCACCAGGACCTGGCCGTGTTTGGCGAGCCCGCAAAAACGGGAGGCCAGGTTGACCGTATCGCCGATGAGGGTGAATTCCATCCGGGCGGCCGAGCCCAGGTTGCCCACGATGGCTTCCCCGGCGGTGATGCCGATCCCCAGCCCGATGGAAATGGGCTTGGTGGCCCCGGCGGTGAAGCCCCGGTTGAGCATCTCGAATTTCTCCTGCATCTCCAGGGCCGCCCGCAGCACCTTGGCGGCTTCCGGGCCCTCGTTACCGTAGGGCCTGCGGAAATAAGCCAGGATGGCGTCGCCGATGTATTTGTTGATGTCCCCCCCGTTTTTGCGGATCACTTCTTCCATGGCCGTGAAGGTCTCGTTGAGGATGGCCACCGTCTCGTCGGGCCGGAGCGTTTCGGTCATCTTGGTGAAGCCCCGGATGTCGGAAAAGAGCACGTAAACCCGCTTGAGCTCCCCGCCCAGCTCGGCCTTGGCGGCCATTTTGGTGGCCTGCTCGGCCACCTGGTTGCCCACGTATTTTTCCAAGACCTGGTTGGCCTCCAAGAGCTTGCCCGAGACCGAGAAGTAGCTTTGGCTGATGTGGTTGAGCAGTTTGGCCTGCTGGCTTTTCATGTCCCAGGGGGCCAGGCCCTTCAAGGGCTGGTAATGGAAGGGCAGGATTTGTTTTTCCAGCAGGTAATCCTGCAGGTCCAAGATCCAGCCCGACTTCTGGCGCCAATTCAGGAAGAACCACCAAAAACCCAGCAACAGGAAGGTCAGGATCCCGACCGGCACGGGCAGGTTGCCGTCGGTGGAAAAAACCGTGACCGAAGCCCCGGCGGCCACGCTCAATAAGAGCAGCGTGAAGACGCGCAAGAGGGTCTCTTTAAGGAAGGCGGAAAACTTTTCCTGGGGGGAAGCCGGCATGACAGCCCTTTCCACGGCGTGGATGGGCCTAGTTTATCCCAAAGGAGGGCCGAAGGGTATAGCGGGGCGCTTAGACTTTCGTCAATTCCACGCCGGCCTGGCGCAGTTTTTCCAGCCCCTCGGGGCTGTGGGATTCCATATAACAGCGCATGAGGGGCTCGGTGCCCGAGAAGCGCACCATGATCCAATCGTCGTTTTCCAGGATGAATTGGGTCCCGTCCTTGGCCACGATGTCCTTCACTTTCACCCCGGCGATTTCCCGGGGCGGGGCGTCCTTGAGCTTGGCGGTCATGACTTCCCGCAAACCCGGCTTGAGCCTCAGGTTGAGGCGGTCGCCGTAAATGGGCCCATATTCCTGGTAAAGCCCCTTCAAGATGGCGCCAAAGGTCTTGCCCTCCTGGGCCATGACCTCGACCATCAAGAGGTTCGCCAGGATGCCGTCCTTCTCGGGCACATGCCCGTGCACGGTGAGCCCGCCCGATTCCTCGCCGCCGATCAGGATGGGCTCCTTGGCCATGATCTCGGCGATGTACTTGAACCCCACGGGCGTCTCGTGCAGGCGCACCCCGTGCTTTTGGGCGATGACGTCCAGCAGGTGGGTGGTGGGCACCGTGCGCACCACCGAGCCTTTCCAATCCCGGTTCTTGATGAGGTGGTTCAAGAGGACGCAGAGGATCTCGTTGGGCGTGATGTAGGTCCCGTCGGAGTCGATGATGCCGAAACGGTCCGCGTCCCCGTCGTTGGCGAGCCCCAAATGGGCGGGCCAGGTCTTGACCTGTTGGATGGCCTCGGTGAGCTCGGCGGCGCCGGGCTCGGGATGGTGGCCCGCCCCGCCGAAGAAGGGGTCGCGGCCCCCGTGCAGGACCTTGAGGGAAACGCCCGACTCCTGGAGCAATTGGTCGATATAACCCGCGCCGTTGCCATGCATGAGGTCGAGCACGATCTTCAGCCGGCCCTTGCGGATGACGTCGAACTTCACGAGCTCCCGGAGGCGCTCGAAATAAGCTTCCTTGGGCTGGATGGGCACCACCAAGCCCTTGGCGTCGGCTTCGTCATAGGGGGTCTCGGGAACCAGGCCGCCCTTCTGCGCCAGGGACTGGGCCAAGGCTTCCAGTTCCAGCGTCACGCCCACGGGCGCGGGCCCGCCGTCGGACCCGTTGAACTTCAGGCCCTGGTAAGCGTAGGGGTTGTGGCTGGCGGTGAAATTGATGGAACCCGCGGTGCCGCGGCGCAGCAGTTCATAGGAAACCGTGGGGGTGGGCGTGCCCACCGGGCAGAGGTAGGAGCGGATGTCGTGGCCGGCCAAAACCTCGACGGTCACCTTCATGAATTCTTCGGACAGGAACCGGTAGTCCCCCGCCACCAAGAGGCCCTTCTTGGCCTCGCCGGTTTTTTGGAGGTGTTGGGCGATGGCCGCCACGGCGATCTTCACGTTGGCGAAAGTGAAATCCTCCGCGATGATCGCCCGCCACCCTGAAGTTCCGAATGTAATCTTACCCAAGACGAGCCTCCAGATTGGGAGCATGGAAAAACTTTTGAATATAAGTTCCCATCGCCTTGGGCGAGCCTGCCGGGCCCTGATGGGAACCTGAAGTTCCGAATGTAATCTTACCCATGAATGATCCCCTTAAAATTTAGGCGACTGGAATTAAAAAGGACGGAAGGACGTGGCGTGGGCCCGGACCATCAGCCCTGCCACTTCTTGATCTTGTCCACGTAGGCGGCCACCAAGTCCCGGGCTTGGCTTTCGCTTTCGGCCTCGGCGGTCACGTGGAAGATGGCGCGGTCGGCGTCGGGCAAAATCATGACCGTGGAGCCGTTCTTGCTGATCTTGATGCCGTCGATGAGGTCCCGCTTCTCGTTGGCGGTGTCCTCGATCAGGTGGCGCATGATGGTGCCCTTCATCTCCCAGGAACAGGGCACGGTCTGGGACAGGGCCGTGTTCTGGGGCAGGTGCTTGAGGAACTCGGAGACGGGTTTGCCTTCCCGGGCGATGAATTCCATGATCTTGGCCGTCGACATCATGGCGTCCATGAAGGGGGCGAAGGCCGGGAAAATGAAGCCGCCGTCGGGCTCGCCCACGAAGGACACGTCCTTCTGGGTGGCCGCTTCCATGAGCGAATAGTAATTGATGCGGGTGCGGTGGATCTTGCCGTGATGGGCGGCAGCCAGTTCGTCGAGCTTGTGGGAGCTGTGGACCGGCACCACGACTTTGGCGCCCTTGTGCCGGCTGAAGGCGTCGAAGCAGAAAAGGGCCAAGAGCTCGTTGCCGGTCAAAAGGTGCCCCTTCTCGTCCACCAGGAAGATTTTCTCGGCGCCGGCGTCGAACAGCACGCCGAAATTGGCGCGAAGCGTGGGCACGATGTCGGAAAGCTGCTTCAGGGCCGCCTGGAACTGCTCGGGGGTCTTGGTGAGCTTGGTCTCGTCCATATAGGCGTTCAAGGCCACGACCTCGCAGCCCAGCTTGCCCAACAGCGAGGGGAAAATGGGGGCGGCGGCCGAGAAGGCGTAGTCGATGACCACCTTCAGGCGGCGCTCGGCGATGGCCTTGGTGTCCAGCGCGTCCAGGAAGCCCTGGTGGTAATACTCCAGCACCCGGTGGGGGAAGCTCAGCTCCCCGGTTTCTTCCATGGTGGCGCGGCGGAAGTCCTCACGGTAGAACCAGTTCTCGATGCCCTTTTCCTTGGCGGTGGACAGGGCCAAGCCCCGGCCCTCGAAGAACTTGATGTCGACGAACTGCGGGTCGAAGGGGCTCTTGCGGGTGTGCAGTCCCCCGGCGTCGGCCAACTTCGGCACCGCGTAGCGGGCCACCGAGATGGGCATGTCCTGCAGGTCGTGCACGTTGACGCCCGAGGACAGGATGCCGGAAATGAGCGCGCGGTTGATCATGCGGCTGGTCTTGTGGATGTCGCGGGCCGTGAGGATGGTGGAACCCTTGGGCAGGGACGCGCCGTAAGCCGCGCCCAGTTTGCTGGCGAACTCGGGGGTGATGTCGATGCCCGCCATGCCGGTCACGCCGTGCTGGCCGAAAATGGACCGGGCCCATTTGTCGCCCCAAACCAAGGAGCTCGACAGGTGCGCGCCGTCCTCCACCACCTTGTTGGGCCAAACCTTGACGCCGGCCTTCACGACCGCTTCCTTGCCGATGGTGCAATTGTCCGAGATGATCACGCCCTCGAAGAGGGAGGCCTTTTCCTGCACGTCAGTGCCCGAGGCGATGACGCACTCGCTGGCCTTCACGCCCGCGCCGATGGCCACGTTGCGCCACAAGATGACGTTGGTCAAGACCGCGTCCTCGTCCACCTGGCAGTCGTCGCCCAGCACGCTGTTGGAGATTTCGGCGTTCTTGCCGATGTGGCAATTGCGGCCCAAGACCACCGCGCCGCTGAGCTTGGCGGTGGCGTCGATCGTGCTTCCCTCGCCCGCCCAAATTTCCTTCCCGATCTTGTTCAGGCGCGACCCGGGGATCTTCACGTCCACTTGGCCCGCGAAGACGTCCTGGTGGGACCAGCGGTACTGGTCCAGGTTCCCGATGTCCTTCCAATAGCCCTGGGCGATGTAACCGAAGAGCGGCAGTTTTTCCCGCAGCATCAGGGGGAACAGGTCCTTGGAGAAATCGAACTCGGTTTTTTCGGGGATGAGGTCCAGCACGTCCGCGTCCAGGATATAGATGCCCGTGTTGACCGTGTCGGAGAAAACCTCGCCCCAGGTGGGCTTCTCCAGGAAGCGCTCGATCTTGCCGGCTTTATCCGTGATGACCACGCCGAAGGCCAGCGGGTTTTCCACCCGAGTGAGGATCATGGTGGCCTTGGCCTTGTTCTGCTCGTGGAACTTGACGGCCGCCGTCAGGTCGAAGTCGGTCAGCACGTCGCCCGAGATGACCACGAAGCGTTCCTTGCCGATCATGGATTGGCAGTTCTTGACCGACCCGGCGGTGCCCAGGTCGCTTTCGGCGGCTTTATACTTCATTTGAACGTCAAACTGGGTCCCGTCCTGGAAATACTCGGTGATGACCTCGGGCTGGTAAAAAACCACGCTGGTGATGTCGGTGATCTTATGCTTCTTGAGCAGGTCCACGATGATTTCCATGATGGGGCGGTTCACCATGGGGATCATGGGCTTGGGCAGGTTGATGGTGAGAGGACGCATCCGGGTGCCGAAACCACCCGCCATGATGACCGCTTTCATGAGAACCTCGAGGAGAAAAGAGTGGAACTTGGACGGGTTTATTTTACTGAATTCCCGGGGAAAATAGAACTTTTCTATTCCCGGGGCCTCAGGCAAAATAACGGCGCTTTACCGCCTTGTCATTTCCCCTTAAGCCTATTGCAATTTCCCCCGGGAAATTCCATTTTAAGGCGGTCGTCAGGCCATCCCGAGGAGCTTTCCCTATGGGTTTTTCCGAACAAGACGTCCTGAACGCCCTCAAGGGCGTCCAAGACCCCGATCTGCACCAGGACATCGTGACCCTGGGCTTCATCAAGAACCTGGTTCTCCAAGGGGGCGCGGTTTCCTTTGAGATCGAGATGACCACGCCGGCCTGCCCGGTGAAGGACCGCTTCGAGAAGGAAGCCGCCGAGGCCGTCCAGAAAATCCCGGGCGTCTCCCAAGTGGCCGTCAAGATGACCTCCAACGTCAAACAGGCCCCCACGGGCATCAAGAACGTCAACATGCCCACGGTCAAGAACCTCATCGCGGTGGCCTCGGGCAAGGGCGGGGTGGGCAAAAGCACGGTCTCCGCCAACTTGGCCCTGGCCTTGGCCAAGGCGGGCGCGGCGGTCGGCCTCATGGACGCCGACATCTACGGCCCCTCGATCCCCCGTATGCTGGGCGTGGAAAACCGGCAGCCCGACCCGGACCCGGTTTCGGGCAAGATGCTGCCTTTCGAGAAGCACGGCATCAAATTCATGTCGGTGGGCATGCTCCAACAAGGCGAGACCGCGCTCATCTGGCGCGGGCCCATGGCCAGCAAGATGGTCCAGCAATTCCTCGGGGGCGTGGAATGGGGGGCCCTGGATTACCTTTTGATCGACCTTCCCCCGGGCACGGGCGACATCCAATTGACCCTGACCCAGTCCGTGCCCTTGGCGGGCGCGGTCTTGGTGACCACGCCCCAGGACGTGGCCCGCGTCATCACCCAAAAGGGCCTGAGTATGTTCCAAAAGGTGCATGTGCCGATCCTGGGGATCGTGGAGAACATGAGCGGATTCGTCTGCGGCCACTGCGGCGAGGTGACTCCCATCTTCAAGAAGGGCGGCGGCCGCAAGATGGCCGAGGAATTGGCGGTCCCCTTTTTGGGCGAGGTCCCCTTGGAACCCCTCATCGCCGAGGATGGCGACTTGGGGGTGCCTACGGTGGCGGCCCATCCCGAGGCGCTTTCGGCCAAGGCCTACGACGCCATCGCCAAGCAAACGGCCTCCCAGCTTTCCATCATCAACGCCGCCACGAGCGGCGTGAAGTCCCGGCCCCAGCAAGTGGACACCCAGGACCCGGCGGTCACCCTCATCACTTGGGACGACGGCAAGACCCTGCGCTATCCCAACCGGTTTTTGCGGAGCATGTGCCCTTGCGCCCAATGCGTGAATGAGTTGACCGGGGAGCGGATGATCACCTTGGAATCCGTGGACCCCAAGGTGCGGTTGGTGGGCGTGGATCCCGTGGGCCGCTATGCCCTGCATTTCCAATGGTCCGACGGCCACGGCACGGGCCTTTATTCCTTCAATACCCTTTTAAAACTGGGCGAATAACCCCCCTTGGACCCCTTTTAGCTGATTTCCCGCTGGATATTGATAATGGTTTTCAATATCATAAAGCTCCCGGCCGGGGTGAACCTGATCCCCGTCATAGTGGCCCGCCCCGAAGGGGCTTAGGCTGGGAAACTATTTTTTATTTCACCCGACGAAAGGCTTTGCATGAATTTTCCGACCCTGCTTCTACTGGGTTTCATCGCCGGCGGC
>DATKNU010000133.1:0-8652 GCA_035541195.1 bacterium | reverse complement strand
AACAGGTGGTCCATGGCCAACTTTACCTTCCGCGGGAGCATCCTGGCCGAATTGGTCAGTCGGACCCTTTTCGTGGGGATCATCATCCTTTTTGTTTATGGCGGGTTTTCCTACTACATTTCCAAAGAAACCTTCGACGGGGAAATGGGCGAGCGCCTAGTGGCCATCGCCCGGCTTTCCGCCGGGCAATTGAAGGGCGAGTGGATCCCCTTCCTGAACCCAGGCGTCCAGCTTTACAAGTCCTTCCAGCAAACCTTGGTGGAGATCCAGGGGCAAAGCCAGGCCAAGGACATTTTCGTCCTGGACAACGAAGGGCGGGTTTTGGTGGACGCCAAAAACGACTACCAGTTCCGGGAAACCAATTGGCTGAAGGACCTGGATCCCGAGCCTTTCCAAAAGGCCCGGGCGGGCCAATCCACGGCCTCCATCCTTTTTCCCGAGAACGACGGCAGCATCTACAAAATCGGCTATAGCCCGGTCCGGGACGGGTCCGGGACCGTGGTGGCCGTGGTGGGCGTGGAGGCCAGCGCCAAATTCATGGACGGCCTCAACGAGTTCGCCCGCATCCTTTTTATTTTCGGTTTGGTTTGCCTGGCCCTGATGGGCGGGTTGCTTTACGCCTTCGGGCGGCGGTTCATCGCGCCCATCGAGGAATTGGCCCTGGCGTCCCAAAGGGTGTCCGACGGGGATTTCAGCCAGCGGGTCCGGGTGAGCGCCAACAACGAGATCGGCGCCTTGGCTTTCGCCTTCAACGAGATGACCCAGCGCCTGGAATCCCACAATGAGTACATCTTGGAGAGCATGTCCAACGGGATTTTGGTGGTGGACCTCAAGGAGAAGGTCACGACCTTTAACAAGGCCGCCGCCTCGATCCTGGGGCTCAACCCGGACAAGGTGCTGGGCCGTCCCGTGGAGCAGGCCTTCGGGTCCTTGCCCGCTTTTTTGGCCATTCTCCTTCCCTTGGTGAAGAAGGAAGAAAGCCTCATTGACACGGAGGTCTACCTGTCCGAGGAGCCGCTCAAGATCATCCGGGTGCGCAGCGCCCCCGTCACGGGCGCCGAAGGCCGGCGGATCGGCACCGAGGTGCTTTTCACTGACGAGACCCAATTGCGGAGGCTGGAAAGCCGCATCAAGGTTTCCGAGAAGATGGCCACCATCGGGGAGCTGGCGGCCGGCATCGCCCATGAGATCCGAAACCCCCTGGCGGCCATGAAGGGTTTTACCGAGATCCTGCAAAAAAGGGTGAAGGAAGACGCGGGGGCCCGGGAAATCGTGACCGACATCGCCACCGAGATCGAGATCTTGAACAAGATCGTGACCAATTTCCTGGTCTTCGCCAAACCCACGGCCGTGGAAGCCCATGAGGTCGAGGTGGCCGAGGTCATCGAGGGGCTTCTGCCCCTGGTCCGCAAGGAAGCCGACACGAAGAAAATCAAGGTGGTTTTCCACCGGAAAAACCCCGCCTCCATGCCGCTGGATTCGGAACAATTCCGCCGAGCCCTCTTGAACATCCTGCTCAACGCCGTCCAGGCTTCCCCCGCGAAGTCCGAGATTGAGGTCACCCAAAAGCTCTATTCGCGCAAGGAATTGGCCGCCTGGATGAAGCCCTTGGAATTCTCACCCTTGCTGCTCAACCGGACGGTGAACCAATGGGTCTGCGTCTGCGTGCGGGACCGGGGGCCGGGGCTCGCGCCCGAAAACCTGAAAAAGCTTTTTACGCCTTTTTTCACCACCAAGACCGAGGGGTTTGGGCTCGGGTTATCCATCACCAAAAAGATTTTGGAAGCCCATGGCGGCGACGTGGGCGCCGCGAACCACCCGGAGGGCGGGGCCTTGTTCGCCTTGTTTTTGCCCATGGCGCCGAAGAATTGACGACGGCCGTGAATCGAAAAAAGCCCGGGACGGGCTTTTGGGAACCCAGTGGAGGAGTTGGAACATGAGCACGATTCTTTTAGTCGACGACAAATCCAGCATGCGCAAGGTCCTGAAGCAGACCTTGGACGGTGCCAGCCATTCCATCCTGGAGGCCGAGGACGGCGAGAAGGCCATGGAAATGATCAAGGCCAAGCACGTGGACGTGGTCATCACGGACATCAAAATGCCCAAGGTGGACGGCATGACCCTGCTCAAGATGATCAAGGAAATCGACGGGGAAATCATCGTGATCATCATGACGGCTTACGGCACCATCGAGACCGCCGTGGAGGCAATGAAGCTGGGCGCCTATGACTACATCACCAAACCCTTCTCCACCGAGCAGGTCAAGATCACCGTGGACAAGGCCATCGAGCGCCAAAAGCTTTTTTACGAGAATAAATACCTCCGGGAAAAGCTCAACGACCAATACAACTACAAGCGCATCGTCGGCAACAGCGGGGCCATGCAGCCGGTTTATGAGCTCATCGACAAGGTGGCGCCCACCGACACGGCGGTGCTGATCCGGGGCGAGTCGGGCACGGGGAAGGAGTTGGTGGCCCACGCCATCCACTTCAACAGCAAGCGCAAGGACAAGCCCTTCATCAAGGTCAATTGCGCCGTCCTAGCCGAGGGCGTGTTGGAAAGCGAGCTGTTCGGCCACGAGAAGGGCTCCTTCACGGGCGCGGCGGGGAAGCGCATCGGCCGCTTCGAACTGGCCCACAGCGGTTCCATCTTCCTGGACGAGATCGGGGACATCAGCTTGGCCACCCAGGTGAAGTTGCTCCGGGTCCTGCAGGAGAAGGAATTCGAGCGGGTGGGGGGGACCGAGAGCATCCGGTCGGACGTCCGGGTGATCGCGGCCACCAACAAGAACCTGGAAGAGGCCATCAAGAAGGGGCAGTTCCGGGAGGACCTTTTCTTCCGGCTCAACGTGGTGCCCATCCTGGTGCCCCCCCTGCGGGAGCGCCGGGAGGACATCGAGCGGTTGGCCCTCCATTTCCTGCACCGCTACAGCCTGGAAGCCAACAAGAAGATCACCAAGATCGACAAGAAGGCCCTGGATTTCATGATGCGTTACACCTGGCCGGGCAACGTCCGGGAGTTGGAAAACGCCCTGCAGCGCGCGGTGGTGCTGTCGGATTCGGAGACCATCTACCCCTCCAACCTGCCGCTGGACATCCAAACCTTCCAGAAGGACGAGTACCTGAACGTGCTGAAGGAAGACGCCAGCCTGACCGAGAAGGTGGAAAACTACGAGAAGGAACTCATCCTCAAGGCCATGGAAAAGGCCAACCACGTCCAGACCAAGGCCGCCAAATTGTTGGACGTGAACCGGACGGCCCTCATCTATAAGCTCAAAAAATACGGGTTGCTTTCCGAGGGACAGGAGCCGGACTCCGAATGAGCCGAAGCCGTCTTTCGATCTATTTCTTTTCGCTGGGCCTGTGGGCCGGGACCGCCTGGGGGGCGGCGGCGCAGACCCCTTTGCCCGCTTTCCAGGCGATCCCGGATTCCCAGGGGGAGGCTTGGGCCCGGTCCATCAAGGCCTTTGAGCAAACGGTCGCCGAGCAGGCCCAGTCCCTTTCCAAGGTCCGGGAGCGCCGGGACCAGCTCCACGCCGGCATCGAAAAACTGGAAGTGAAGGCCACGGCCCTGCGCAACGCCAACAGCCCCAATCTCTTCGACCAACTCAAGCTGAAGAAGACGCTGGGGGACCTCCAGGACCAATTGGAATCCGAGGCGGCCTTGAACCAAGAGTGGCAAAGGGATCTGGAGGGTTTCGAGCAAAAGAGCCTGTCCTTGCTGTCGCTTTACAACGAGGAAATCAACCGGCAGATGGACGAGCCGGAGGCGGGCTCCTCGGCGCAAAGGCTCAACGACTTGATCGGCTTGGTCCGGAAGCGGGAAGCCCTCCGGCGCCTGATCGACCGTTTTCCCGAGGTCTCCGCCGGCGAGAAGTTGCCGCCCCTTTCCTTGTTGGAGAAGTCCGGCGAACGCGATTGGGCCAGCTTGAACACCACCTTGGACATCCTGCGGCAGAGGGAAAAGGAGCTGGTCCAAAAAATCGAGAAAGCGGACTTGCGGTCCGCCGAGCTGAACCAGGAAATCACGCTCCAATCCAAGATGCGGGACCTCTTGTCCGACGTGCGGAAAATGAACGAGGATTCCTCCTTCCCCCGGGAAAGCCTGAACCGCGGGGACCTGCAGGCGCTGGAAAGCAAAACCCAGGACTCGGATTTCCGCGGGGAAATCGAGTCCGTCGAGAAACAAAAGGAGGCGGATGAGGCCGACCTAGCCCAAGTGCGCCAAGCCATCCAGGGTGTCCAGGCCAAAATCCAATCCTCGCAAAAGGGGGGCTCAAAATGAGAAAGTTGATCATGCTGTGGGGCGCGCTCTGGGCCTTGGCCGCGGCCGCGGCCTGGGGCCAGGGGACGCTGGAACTGGAACCCTTGGGGCTCGAAACCCGTTACGACGACAACGTGTTCCGGTTGGTTTCGGAGCAGGGGCGGCTTTCCGACGCGGTGGAGGCCCTGTCGGGGGGGCTCGGGGCGCAAACCCGGTTCGACGGGTTCGATCTGGGGGCCGATTACTCCCTGAACGCCGATCTTTACCGGTTTTATTCCCAACTGAACAACTTCACCCATGATTTCCACCTGGATTTTTCCAAGGAAGCCGGGGCTTTCCGCTTGAGCTATACCAACGACACCTTCATCCGTTCCAGCGGCTACTATGAGTTCGATTATTTCGACGAGGCCAGCCTTTTGAGCCTGGTCTATAGCCCCGAGCCCGGTTGGAGCCTGGAAGGGGACGGGGAGATATTGGCCCGCGAATATTACGCGGACGCCGATTACGTCGTTTCCCGGAATTTCACCGATGACGGCCTGGCCTTGTCGGTCCAAAGGGTCTGGTCCTCGGCCTTCAGCGCCAAGTTGGGGGTCAAATATGACGACCGCCAATTCAACCGCTACGCGGTGGTGGTGCCGCCTTCAGGGGGGCCGGTGCCGGCCGCCTTCCTTCAAAACGACGACACTTGGATGGTGGACCTAGGGGTGCACGCTTATTTCCTCAAGGTGCTGCAGGACATCCACGTGAGCGCCGCCCGGACCAATTCCAACAGTTATGGGTTCTCCAACGCGGTGGAAAGCGTTTCTTGGGCGGGTGTCTTGAGCCCGGCCAAGGATTTTTACCTGGAGCTCTTTTTCCGGCTATACGAGAAGGACTATGACTTCCAACCCCTGGGGGCGCCGGACCTGCAAATGGGCTTCACCAACGACGACGGGCAGGATCTTTTGGCGGTCAAGGGCACCCTCGAATGGGCGCCCGGATGGCGGGGAAGCTTAAGCGTGAGCCGCATGAAGAACGAGAGCACCCAACCGGGCGCTTACTACATTAAAGACGTCGTTTCGGCCCAAATCCTTAAGCAGTTTTAAAGGCGGCACCCTCGGGGGCCAAAACCCTTTTCACCGTCCGGAACCGGCCGGTTCGTTGACAAGCCTCTTCATAGCCCGATATGATGAAACCGCGTTTCCGAAAAAAGGTGGGGCATGCGTAAGTCCGACGATGAACTGAAGATCGACATCACCGAATTGTTCGGCGGAGACTTGGCGCCCGCGCGCCAAGCCGTGGAACAATTGGAGGCCACCCAAGCGCCTGCGGTTCCCGAAGAGGCAGCCGCCGAGCCGGCGGCCCCCGCGGCGCCGGCGGCGGTGGAACAGCAATACCAAGATTGGATGAGCGCCCGGGAAAAGGAACTGGAAGCCAAGACCCAGGAATTGGAAAAACGCCTCCAGGACTTGTTGGAGCAGAAGCTCCAAGCCGCCCAGGGATCCGCCCCCGCCGAGCCCGAAGCCCCCGCGGCCGTGGAAAGCGCGCCCGCCCCCGTCGAAGCCCCTGCCCCTGAAGCCGGGGAGATCGATTTCAGCCAACCCATGGCCCCGCCCTTCATGGCGCCGGGCGCCGCGACCGCCCCGGCCACCGCCCCGCCGCCGGTGGACAGCGAAGAAAGCTTGAAACAAGTCCAAAAGGAATATGAATTCCTCCTGCTTTACGACGAGTTCCGCAACATCATCATCCACGAGCTCCGGGACCTGGTGGGGGAGAAAAAAACCTTCAAGATGCTGGAACGCACGGTGGAATTGGCCCGGGAGAAATACCCGGAAATTTTCCGCAACGCCAATTGGGACGCGGCGGGGAACCTCCTGCAGGACGGTTCCTTGGACAGCCAACGGCTCATCGAGAACCGCAACGCCCTGGACCCCTCCAAGGCCAACGCGGTTTTGGACGCCGCTTTGGGAAGTCTCTTGTCCCTGCGGCTCCAAGCCGTGGAGAAGGGTTTGGGCACCGGCATGAAGAACAAGGTCCGGGCCCGCCTCTACCAGTGGATCAACGAAAAAGCCGAAAGGGCCGCCCAGGCCAACAAGGGTTCGGAAGACCTGAACCGACTCAAGAGTTTCGTGGTTTAACCCGCCTTTTTGAAACCGGCCGCGCGAGGAAAAACATGACATCCATCAGGCCCATCCGGTTCATCCGCTCCTACACGCGTTACGCGGCGGGATCGGTGTTGGTGTCCATGGGCAACACCAAGGTTTTGTGCACGGCGTCGGTATCGGAAGACGTGCCTTCCTTTTTGAAGGGGAAGGGCAAGGGTTGGGTGACCGCCGAATATTCCATGTTGCCGGGCAGCACGAAAGAGCGCAACTCCCGCGAAGCCGCCAAGGGCAAAATCGGGGGGCGCACCCATGAGATCCAAAGGCTGATCGGGCGGTCCTTGCGGGCGGTGGTGGACCTTCAAAAGCTGGGGGAAAGGCAAATCCTGTTGGATTGCGACGTCCTGCAGGCCGACGGGGGCACCCGGACCGCTTCCATCAATGGGGCCTATGTGGCCCTCGTCGACGCGCTGCGCCAACTCGAGAAAAAGGGCCAATTGGCCCAATGGCCCTTGAAGGAGGCCGTGGCGGCGGTCAGCGTGGGGATCATCCGGGGGAAACCCGAACTGGATCTTTGTTATGATCAGGATTCCAACGCCGACGTGGATTTCAACGTGGTCATGACCCAATCGGACCGTTTCGTGGAAATCCAAGGCACGGCCGAGCAAGAACCCTTTTCCCACGCCCAACTCGCCAAACTATTGGCCTTGGCCCAAAAGGGCGTCCGCCAAATCCTCCAAGCGCAGAAAAGATCCCTGGCCAAATGAAACGCCTGGTCGTCGCCACGCACAACCGGGACAAGTTCGCCGAGCTCCAAAGGGAACTGGAGGGCTTGAATTTGGAGGTCCGCGCGGCCTTTGATTTTCCCGGCGTCCCGGGAGTGGTGGAGGATGGGGCGACCCTCGAGGAGAATTCCCTGAAGAAGGCCCGGGAGATATCGGACTTCACGGGCTGGCCCGCCTTGGCCGACGATACCGGCCTTTTCGTGGAAGCCCTGGGGGGACAGCCGGGCATCTACGCGGCGCGTTTCGCCGGCGAGAAATGCACCTACGCGGACAACGTGCGCAAGATGCTGGACCTGATGCGGGGGGTGGCGGCGGGAAAACGCCAAGCCCTTTTCCGGACCGTCATCACCCTTTATTTGCCCGGTGAACCCACCGAGGTTTTCGAGGGCCGGGTGGAAGGCGTCATCAGCGGGGAAGCGCGTCCAGGCCGGGCTTTCGGCTATGACCCCATTTTCCTGCCCGAGGGTTCGAGTCGAGCCTTTTCCGAGATGGATATGGACGAAAAGAACGCCATCAGCCACCGGGGCCGCGCGGTCCAAAAGGCCAAAGCCTTCCTGGCGCGGTGGGCTTCCCGACCAGCCTAAGGCGATTTGTACCCCAGGATTTCCGTTCATCCCATAAGATAACGATCGTCTTTAAGCTTTCCGGGCGGTCCGGATTCGCTGAGGCTAGGCCGGATAAGGATGTACTTGGTCTAGTTCGGCGAAGCTGGATTGGGGACCAAGGGTCGTTCCCAGGTCGAACAATTTGAGCGGGGCGTAGCGCATCCCAATGGTCCCTATTGGTGTTAAAGATCATTGGGATAAGTACCACCCTCCTTATCCGCTTTATGGAGGGGTGGCACAGCGGTAGCGCACTTGGCTTAGTCCAGCGAAGCTGGATTGGGCACCAAGGGGTCGTTCCCAGGTCGAACAATTTGAGCGGGGCGTAGCGCAGCGGTAGCGCACTTGGTTTGGGACCAAGGGGTCGTGAGTTCAAATCTCACCGCCCCGACCAAATTGTTCGATCGTAAAATTAAGGGGAATCTCACCGCCCCGATTTTGATTCTTGTTTTGGTTGTTTTGGATTTTGTCCCGCGCGCCTGTAGCTCAGTTGGATAGAGCAACTGCCTTCTAAGCAGTGGGTCACCGGTTCGACTCCGGTCAGGCGCACCATTTTTCCTTATATAAAACCAACAAAGCTCCGCTTTGTTGGAAAACCAAAATGGCGCCTGTCCAATCCTCGTTTAGGGTTTTGGGGGAGATTGGGCGCACCATTTTTCCTTATATAAAACCAACAAAGCTCCGCTTTGTTGGAAAACCAAAATGGCGCCTGTCCAATCCTCGTATTGGGTTTTAGGGGAGATTGGGCGCACCATTTTTCCTTATCTAAAACCAACAAAGCGGAGCTTTGTTGGAAAATCAAAAATGATGTCGGCTCAAACCCCATTAGACTTTTTGGTCTTTAAACCTGCCATTCTTCTTTTCCGGCCCCATACCCCCCTTTTAGTGTAGTTTTTCATTTCGCCAAATACTGTTAAAGTC